>JBATHL010000335.1:0-31001 GCA_049666745.1 Gammaproteobacteria bacterium | reverse complement strand
CTCACCGATTCAGTCACAGCCTGTTCTTCAACCTGCTCCATAGCTTCGGCGGTTTCGCTTTGTTCCGCTTGATCTGCCTGCATCTGGGCGAGACTATCGTCTTCGATCTCAACCATTTTCTGCAGTTCTTCAACCTTGGACAGGCGGGCCTGAAGTTCGGCGATTCGAGATTCGAGTTCCTGATTTTCAATTCGCGATGCGTCCAGCTCTTCCTCGGCTATAGCGAGCCTGGTGCGCAATGCATCGACATCGCCAGTATCACCGATACCGGTCGATTCGGTTTCACCTTCACCGGGGAGCAGCAGGCTTAATTCACCTTCTGCTTCGGTGCTGTCTTCCTGGGTCGCCACTTCGGAGCCACTATCTTCACTGGCTACCGCGGGCGAAACTCCAGTAACACGCTCAACATACTCATCCCAGAGTCCGTTCTGCACCAGAACTTCTGCATAGGCTTCCTGTTGTCCTATTGCATCGAGCTCGTCGGCAGTGGGCGCACGTAGCACGGCGCCGACCTTCATATTATTAATATTACCGTCGTTAAAAGCACCAGGGTTGGCTCGTTGAAAGGCCAGCATCACCTGCGCCATACTGTGATCCTGATCCTTGTAACCAGAGGCAATGCTCCAAAGTGTGTCGCCCTTAACGACTGAAACATCACCTTCGATGATGTTCTGGGTTTCGGCAGCGGCGTAAGCGTCACTGGCTGGTTCTGGCTGGGCCGGTTCTGGTGCGGTATCTTCCGCTAACGCGATGGGTTCGGATATTGTCTCAATTGTTTCAGCGGGTTCGCTACTTTCAGCTATCGGGGTTACACCGGATTGCTCCACGATCTCACTGACACTGGCTTCCTCGATTACCGGCTGCTCCACCGGTTGACTGCTGATTTCAGTCGCGGCGGGCTGGTCCGCGTAAAAGGGCGGATCGAGCAATATCGTAAATTCACGCAGCACCCGTCCCTTGGACCAGTCTGCTTCAATCAAAAAGTTAAGAAAGGGTTCTTTCACAGAGCCCTTGGTGGTAACAAGAATTATGGCCCGTTCACCGTCCTCGCTTTTCTTGACCGAGAACCTCAGGTCAGACAGGTTACGTGTGCGTGCGAGTCCAGCGCGGGTAAATGCTTCGCGGGATGCAAGGCTGACCAGTAAATCATCGATTTCGCCGGGACGAGCCGATATGACTTCGATCTCAGCACTAAGAGGCTGGTTAAGGAATGAATTGACTTCAATCTCGCCTAAACCCAGGGCAAAACTGTTCGTCGGCAGCAAAACCGCCAACCATAATGCTACAATTAGTCGCAAATTACGCACGTTATAGTCTCCCAGCTCCCCAACCTTATTTCTTATATAAAGTGCCTAAATTCCATGCACCTATGATTGCAGTCAGAGAATTTACTTTAAAGAAAGCACTTTCACAAGTACATGTAACTATAGATTACAAAAAAGATTTTAGCAAAAAGTCTGAAACATTCACGTAATTATTCGCTAATCCATATCTCATGGGGTCCGTAATCAGCCAGAATCGCAGGTCTGAAGGTTGCTCCGGCGCCTGTTCGAGCTGGCTTATAACACAGTTAAACGATTGATTACAATCGGAAATCGGACTGACGGGTCCTTTTTCTACAGCCACGTTTGCAAGCGCGGCTAATCGACTTTTACAGCCCTCAAAACTGATATTTGATGCGAAACGCAGTTGTACCGCTGCAGCAAGACCATGGAATATAGGTACGTTAACGGTTTGCAGGGCAATAGAATATGAATTATTTCCCAAAAAACGCCTTATATCTGTCTCAATGTGTGGGTCAGTTGTTTCCGGCAGCAGATTGAAGGCAATTTGTTGTGCATAGACGCCTGGCTCGACGGACCTGGTGTTCAATAAATTGATGGTTTGCGATGCCAGTTCGTCAACCCCGGCCTTACCGTGAAACTCCGCACTGCGTAAAAAGGTTATATTGATGTGTTCGATTGGTGCAACGCGATCAAGCTCTAGCAATACCGGCAACAGGCTGGAAAGCTCTGCGCCGGCAAGCCGCAAACTTGTTTGCGTATAGGCGAGATCGGGTTGCGGCCCGCCCTCAGCAACAAAAAGTGCGGGCGAATCGTTTTCGAGCGCATGGCTTAGCAACAGGCAACCCTGGCTCAGCGCAAGCGACTCCATTTCGGCGTCTGCTTCCGGCATCAACAACAGGGCACAGTTCGAAAGATCGAATTTGTATTGATCCTGCAGGCTCAGGTAGCCATCAGCAAATGGCAGGCGCTTACCGACCTTCGAATCGTGGTCCAGTAAAACCAGCGAATCCGGCGTTACGCCGGATTCAGGAAGTTTCTCCAGGATTGCCTCGGCCGCGATACCGCTGGCGTGAGAGAGCGCGATAACATGCTCCATGCTAATGCTCCTGCAAAATATTAAGCATGCGTCGCAATGGCTCTGCAGCACCCCATAACAGTTGGTCACCGACGGTGAAGGCGGCGAGAAAATCATCACCCATGTTCAGCTTGCGCAGTCTGCCTAGCGGAATATCGAGTGAACCGGTGACTGCGGCCGGTGACAGGGCATCCATGGAGATCTGTTTATCGTTGGGCAGAACCTTAACCCAGTCGTTCGACGCGGCCAGCATGTCATGAACTTCGTCCAGCGGCACATTCTTTTTCAGCTTCACCGTCAATGCCTGCGAGTGACAACGCATCGCACCAACCCGCACGCAGAGCCCATCGATCGGGATCGCATCATCGCCGCGACCCAGGATTTTGTTAGCTTCGACACCGGCCTTCCACTCTTCCCGACTCTGGCCATTGTCCAGCTGGGCGTCGATCCAGGGAATCAGGCTACCTGCCAGGGGAACAGTGAACTGCTGACTCGGGAAATCGGGGGAACGCAATTGCTCGGTAACCAGACGATCGATTTCCAGAATTGCCGAAGACGGATCGTCAAGCAATTCGGCCACAGTCTGGTAAATGCTACCCATACCGGCGATCAGCTCGCGCATATGACGCGCACCGCCACCCGAGGCAGCCTGGTAAGTCATAACACTCATCCACTCGACCAGGTCGTGTTCGAATAAACCGCCCATGGCCATCATCATCAGACTGACCGTGCAATTTCCACCGATAAAATCCTTCTGCCCTGCAACAAGTGCATTGTCGATTACCGCACGATTCACCGGATCCAGGATAATCACGCTCTGTTCTTGCATGCGCAATGTCGAGGCGGCATCGATCCAGTAGCCTTTCCAGCCACTGCCGCGAAGATCCGCATGAACCTGCTTGCTGTAATCACCACCCTGGCAGGTGACTATGGCATCCATCGACTTCAACTGTTCAAAATCAGTCGCATCCTGAAGCGGGGGGACTTCCCTGCCGATATCGGGCCCGGCCTGGCCCAATTGAGATGTCGTAAAAAATACGGGTTCATCAATGCGCGCGAAATCCTGTTCTTCGAGCATACGCTGCATCAGTACCGAACCGACCATGCCACGCCAGCCGACAAATCCTACTCTTTTCATCAATCGATCTCCATTTGAGAATTTAGCTCGCAGACGCTCGCAATGCTGCCACCACCGCGTCGCCCATATCCGCAGTACTGACAATATGGGCGCCATCGGCGATATCGGCAGTTCGGAACCCCTGGTTGAGCACGTTCCCTACCGCAGTTTCGATCTGTTGCGCGAGTGTCGCTTGCCGCAGGCTATAGCGCAGCATCATGGCCAGTGACAGAATGGTCGCTAACGGATTGGCGATACCCTTGCCTGCAATATCCGGCGCCGAACCATGCACGGGTTCGTACAATCCCTTACCGTTTCGATCGAGTGATGCCGACGGCAGCATGCCAATCGAGCCGGTTAACATCGCCGCGGTGTCCGACAGGATATCGCCGAATAAATTGGTGGTGACGATGACGTCGAATTGCTTGGGCGCACGCACCAGCTGCATGGAAGCATTATCGACATACATATGACTCAATTCGACCTCCGGATATTCGCCGCCAACCTGATTCAGCACCTCACGCCAGAGCTCGGAAACTTCGAGCACATTAGCCTTGTCAACCGAGCATAGCTTGCGGTTACGCAGCATCGCTATATCGAACGCTGAGCGCGCAATACGTTCGATTTCGTGTTCCGCATACACCAGGGTATTAAATCCCTCACGTTCACCGTTTTCGAGTTCACGAATGCCGCGTGGCTGACCGAAATAAATACCCCCGGTAAGTTCGCGCACGATCATAATATCCAGTCCTGCAACCAGTTCAGATTTCAGACTGGAAGCATCTGCGAGCTGCGGATAAAGTATCGCCGGACGTAAATTTGAAAACAGGGACAGCGCAGAACGCAAATTCAACAAACCTTTTTCCGGGCGCAGCTCACGCTCCAGATCTTCGTACTCCGGGCCACCTATGGCACCGAAAAGTATCGCATCCGCCTGCTCGCAGATCGCCAGGGTTTCCCCGGGCAGCGGTTTCCCGTACTGATCGTAACCGGCACCGCCGATGGCCGCATACTCCAGCTCCACCGCAAGACCGAATTCCTGCTGCAGGCATTGAATGGTTTTGACTGCCTCGGCGATAATTTCGACACCGATCCCGTCGCCGGCTAATACTGCAATTTTGCTAGTCATCATCGTTCCTACTTCAACCAGGGCATGGCGTCATAATACTGTTGCTCAAACGCCTTGATATCGGCTGCGTGCTGCATTGTCAGTCCTATATCGTCGAGTCCTTTCAGCAGGCAGGATTTGCGAAACTCATCGACCTCGAACCTCATTTCAATACCTTGAGCCGTACTGACTACCTGTTTCTCCAGATCGACGCTTAACTGATAATCCTGCATAGTTTCCAGCTCGCCAAACAATTGATCCACCAGATCATCGCCCAACGCAATCGGTAACAGCCCGTTCTTGAATGAGTTATTGTAAAAAATATCAGCGAAACTGGGCGCAATAACGACCTTGATGCCAAAATCCATCAGCGCCCAAACCGCATGTTCACGCGAGGAACCACAGGCAAAGTTTTCTCGAGCCAATAAAATCTGCGCGTGTTTGAAAGGTTTTTTGTTAAGCACAAAATCGGGGTTCAGACTGCGTTCTGCATTGTTCTGACCAGGCTCACCCGGATCAAGATAGCGCCAGTCATCGAACAGGTTAATACCAAACCCGGAACGCTTGATCGATTTTAGATACTGTTTGGGAATAATCGCATCGGTATCGATGTTGGGGCGATCGATTCCGGCGACGATACCGGTAAATTTTTCAAATTTTTCCATGACGTCCTCTACAACTCACGCACATCGACAAAATGGCCTTTAATCGCAGCGGCCGCTGCCATTGCCGGCGATACCAGATGGGTGCGGCCACCCTGCCCCTGGCGCCCTTCGAAATTCCGATTTGACGTCGAGGCGCAACGTTCGCCCGGTTCGAGTCGATCAGCATTCATGGCCAGGCACATCGAACATCCGGGTTCGCGCCATTCAAACCCTGCCTCGACAAATATCCGATCCAGTCCTTCGTCTTCGGCCTGCTGCTTGATCAGTCCTGAACCCGGCACCACCATGGCCAACTTGATATTAGTTGCCACTTTACGGCCTTTGACAACGGTAGCCGCGGCACGCAAGTCTTCTATTCGCGAATTGGTACAGGAGCCAATAAAAACCTTATCCAGCAAAACCTGGTTAAAAGCTGTATTTGCCTGCAGTCCCATATAATCGAGGGCAGTCTGCATTCCACCGGCCTTGATGGAATCCGGTTCATTTGCCGGATCCGGGATGTTACTGGTAACACTGCAGACCATTTCGGGAGACGTTCCCCATGTCACCTGGGGTTTAATGTCGCCGGCATCAATTGAAACTTCTCGCTCGAAAACCGCATCCGTGTCGGAATGTAATTCACTCCAGCAGGCGACTGCCTGGTCCCAGATTTCACCACTGGGCGCAAACGGGCGTCCTTTGACATAATCCAGCGTGATCTGATCACAGGCAATCAGCCCTGCGCGCGCACCTGCTTCAATGGTCATGTTGCAGACGGTCATACGACCTTCCATGGAAAGGCTGGTGATCGCTTCACCGGCAAACTCGATCGTGCAGCCAGTACCACCAGCAGTACCGATGACGCCAATAATATGCAAAACGATATCCTTCGCAGTAATACCTTCGCCCACTGCACCGTCGACGGTAACGCGCATATTTTTCGATTTTTTCTGGATCAGGCATTGCGTTGCCATGACATGCTCGACTTCAGAGGTGCCTATACCAAAGGCAAGTGCGGCAAAGGCGCCGTGAGTGGAGGTATGCGAATCACCACAGACCACGGTCATGCCAGGCAGGGTTGCTCCCTGTTCCGGGCCAATAACGTGCACGATACCCTGGCGCACATCCCCCCGCTTGAATTCGGTGAGTCCGTATTTATCACAGTTCTGATCGAGCGTGTCTACCTGCAGGCGAGCGACCGGGTCGGTAATACCCTGCTCAAGCGCGGTGGTAGGTACGTTATGATCGGGTACTGCCAGGATCGAACGCTTACGCCATAATGGACGCTGCGCGATTTCGAGCCCTTCGAAAGCCTGTGGTGAAGTCACTTCATGCACCAGATGACGATCGATATAGAGCAACGCTGTGCCGTCATCGTTGCGGCGCACCTGATGTGATTCCCAAATCTTGTCGTAGAGTGTTTTTCCAGCCATTTTATTTATCCGCATAAAACTTGCTCGATTTTACGCCGACATTTAAAATAACTCTAATTCATAATTTTCATCTTTTTAATTCCAAATAGGAATAGTTATGCAAATCAACCAGATAAATGCCTTCCTCGCAGTCGCGGAACTCGGTTCATTTTCGCTGGCCGGCGAGCAACTGCACATCACCCAGCCCGCGGTCAGCAAGCGCATTCGCCAGCTGGAAATCAGCATTAACACGGAGTTATTCGACCGCATCAGTAAACGCAGTATCCTGACGCCGAATGGTAAGGCTTTCAAACCTCACGCCGAGCGCATTCTGCAAGAGTTGAAATCCTATCGTTTCAGTTTGAGTCGACAGCAGGACTCACCGTCGGGGAGTCTCAGCTTTGCCACCAGCCATCACATAGGGCTACACCGCTTACCTGGAACATTAAGGGATTTCAAAATTCGCTATCCGCAGGTAGATCTCGACCTGCATTTCATGGATTCGGAGGATGCCTGTGTTGCGATCGCGAATAACGAACTGGAACTTGCTATCGTAACGCTGCCCGAACTTGCCGACGAAAAACTCACCTGCGAACCAATCTGGATTGATCAACTGGTGGTCGTCATGGCGGCCGATCATCCACTCGCCCGGCAACAGGAAATTGATCCCGCAGAACTGCTGCAGCATGCAGCGATTCTGCCGTCGCTCGGCACCTTCACGCGCAAGATCATTAACAGTCTTTTTGCTGTCAGCAAGGATCAACTAAAGATTATTCTGGAGACCAATTACCTCGAAACCATCAAGGTAATGGTTTCCGCCAACCTTGGCTGGAGCATCCTGCCACAGAGCATGGTCGACTCAAGCCTCAGCAGTCACCGCTTGCGCGGTCTGGATGTGCAACGTCCACTCGGCATAGTGACGCGTAAAAACCGCACCCTGTCGCTTAGTTCCACTGCAATGATCGACTTGCTGCGTAATGGCAAAGTTGATAACTCGCAGTAAAGAACTAATCTGTAGCTTAACCTATAACTGAATTCCCCGGGTTTATAGCTATATTCAATACGTCTACATTATTTTAAGGAGACCTCAATGCATCCGTCTATGAAACCCCTGTTTTTCGCCGCGGCACTTGCCATCAGTTGCAGCAGCTTTGCCGGTGAGGTGAGTCGCGCAATGTTCACTATTGGTATCGATAATCGCGAGCCGGTAATCATGGTAGATAGCATCGACAGCAGTTCCTACACATCGATTTCCTTTTTTACCGAGCTAAATGACTTATCCGGCCACAATATTACCCACCAGTGGAGCCATAACGACAAGATCATGTTTGAAAAAACCTTTGAAGTTAAAGGAGCACGCTGGCGTGTCTGGACCAGCAAGACCCTGGCCCCGTCGTGGACCGGCACCTGGACGGTAAACGTGCTTGACGACGATCGCGCGGTATTGACCAGTAAATCTTTTGAGTACCAGTGAGCTGAATTGAAGCCCGCCAAAATCCCGCGGCTTAGCGCGGGGTTTTTTTATGCCTGACTGAAATCTACAGACCGACTAAAGCCACGAGGCAGCGAGAGCACGATCCCGCTGGACACAATGCATAGGGTGTTTTAGAGTCAAATTTTCTCGCTCAGCTGATCGACATGATATGGTTCAGGCGCGCCTTTTATAGTCTTGTTGCCCTCGCAATAATTCAAATCGCTTATTATTATCCGCAAATGCCCGACGTCATGGCGTCACATTTCGATGGTCTGGGGGCGCCAAATGACTGGTCGAGCAAAAACGGGTTTTTCGGTCTGTATGGACTGATCCTGTTGATGCTGGTGGGAATCTTCATTTTTCTACCTCCCTGGTCAGAAAAACGCGCCAGTTTCGGCCGTAAACTGCCGTATCGCGACTACTGGCTGGCGCCGGAGCGGATAGAGCAAACGCGAAAGTTTTTGCGTGAGCAAATGACGATAATGGGTGTCGTACACCTCGCGCTCGCCGTGTTTGCATTTCAGCTTGCTATCCTGGCGAACTTTGATCAGCAGCCACGTTTGCATTTCAGTATCGGCTGGGCGCTGGCATTGTATTTCGTATTCCTGATCGCCTGGCTGATTCATTATTTCATGCATTTCAGGAAGCCATGAGAAGCTCCGGCATAATCCACATGGTTTCCTGCCATGCCGAGGGCGAAGTAGGTAATGTCATCGTCGGCGGGGTCGCGACGCCCCCGGGGGAAACCCTGTGGCAACAGGCCCGCTGGATAGCCGAGGATCAGGGCTTGAGAAACCTGGTTCTCAATGAACCCCGCGGCGGTGTATTCAAACACATCAACCTGTTACTACCGGCGAAACAGCCCGCAGCGAAGTTTGCTTTCATCATCATGGAACCCGAACATACACCACCCATGTCAGGCTCGAATTCGATCTGCGTCGCCACCGTTCTGCTCGATACCGGGCTGATAGAGATGCAGGAACCGGTAACCGAATTTGTTCTTGAAGCCCCGGGTGGGCTGGTGCCGATAAAGGCCTATTGCGAAAACGGTAAAGCCCGGAGTATCGAGGTACATAACCTGC
This sequence comes from Gammaproteobacteria bacterium, assembly GCA_049666745.1. Taxonomy (GTDB): domain Bacteria; phylum Pseudomonadota; class Gammaproteobacteria. The sequence continues at coordinate 21,803 of JBATHL010000335.1, read as the reverse complement.
CTTCCTTTGCCGACCAGCTTGACGCGGCGCTGGAAGTCGAAGGACTCGGAACCCTGATAGTGGATACAGCCTACGGCGGAGATAGTTTCGTAATCGTCGACGCGGCCGCGCTTGGCTTCGAGATCAAACCTGACGAAGCCAGGGACCTGACAGAAACGGGTAGAAAGATAACCAGGGCGGCCAACGAACAACTCGGATTCGAGCATCCGGCAAACCCCGACTGGGCGCATATCTCTTTTTGTGAATTCGCTTTACCGTTGAGCATGGAAAACGGGGTCAAAGTCAGCAGAAACACTGTCGTGATCGACCCCGGGAAACTCGATCGCTCGCCTACCGGCACCGGATGTTCCGCCCGCATGGCGGTCTTGCACGCGAAAGGTTTAATGCAGACCGGGGAGCGTCTTATCGGTAGATCGATCATCGATTCACGCTTTGATTGCCGTATCGTCAGCGAAACCCTGGTCGGTGACAAAGCCGCAATCCTGCCGTCGATTCGCGGCCGGGCATGGATTACCGGCACTCACCAGATTATGCTCGACCCGGACGATCCCTGGCCTGCGGGCTATCGAGTAGCCGACACCTGGCCAGCAAAATAACGATTCTTAAGCTAAGCAGGTACGAACCATGACCAGATCATCAATATTGACCTCCACCAACCCGGCAGATGCTGATTTCATCATGCCGGCAGAATGGGAAACCCACAGTCGCTGCTGGATGGTCTGGCCCAGCGCGAATGATCTGTGGGGAGAGATGTCGGTGGTTGAAGACGCCTATGCTCGCGTCGCCAATACCATCGCCAGATTCGAACCGGTCAGCATGGTCGTCAATCACGACGCTATCGAGTCGGCGCGCGCACAACTGGATAACAATGTTGAAGTTCTACCGCTGCCGAGCGATGATTCCTGGATGCGGGATACCGGCCCGAGTTTTCTCAAGCATCGCCAGACAGGCGAGATTGCCGGCACGGCCTGGCGCTTTAACTGCTGGGGAGGCCATATTCCGATCTACCAGGAAGATGCGCAGATTGCCGGGCGGGTGCTCGCACAGCAGGGACTGGATTGCTATCGCTCCAGTCTTACCCTCGAGGGCGGTGGTCTGCATGTCGATGGTAATGGCACGCTGGCCACCACCGAATCAGTCGTATTGAACCCCAATCGGAACTGGGGCATGAACAAACAGGAAGCAGAGGTTGAACTATGCCGCGCCACCGGCGCCAGTAAAATCATCTGGCTGCCGGGCGACCCGAACGGGGAAACCTCCGATATGACCGATGGCCACATCGACGGCATTATGTGTTTTATCGAACCCGGTGTAGTGCTGTTTGAAAAGGACAGCTCCAGCCAGGGCGTGGAAGCCAGGCTGGAGCGGGAAAATCGGCGCGCACTCGAACTGGCGACCGATGCGCAGGGCAGGAAACTGCAAATAATCGACATGGAAATCAGCCACGAGGGAATCGGTGAAGATCACGAAATGTTCTGTTCCAGCTACATTAACTTCTATCTGCCGAATGGCGCTGTGGTAATGCCCGCTTACGGCGTCCCCAGCGACGAAAAAGTGCGCAGTTTCCTGAGCAACCTGTTTGCCGATCGGCAAGTAGAAATGGTCAACATTAATGACATAGCACCGGCCGGAGGTGGCATCCACTGCATCACCCAACAACAACCCGCGTAGATCAGCGATCTATCGCGGACTCGAGCCCAGCGCAGGCCAGCCTAGTCAATAATGTTGTCTTGCTTTAAGCGCGAAACTTCTTGCGCATCCATCCCCAGCAGTCGGGTCAAAACTTCATCAGTATGCTGACCCAGCAACGGCGGAGCTCGATCATACTCAACCGGGGTTAACGACATCTTGATCGGATTCGCTACGCTGGCAACCTTGCCCGCGTCGGGATGATCCAGCTCCAGTTGCAGACCTCGATGCTGGACCTGCGGGTCGGCAAAAACCTGTTCAATGTTGTTTATCGGGCCACAGGGAATTCCCTCGGCATTCAAAGCTTCGAGCCAGTCTGCGCTGGACTTTTGCAACATGATTGTGGCGACTTGCGGGACCAGGGCGTCACGATATCTGACCCGGTCGCTGTTGCTACGAAAACGCGCATCGGCGGCAAGCTCGCCCCTGCCTGCCAGCTTGCAGAATCGCTCGAATTGAGCATCGTTACCAATCGCAAGAATGATGTGCCCGTCCCCGGTTTGAAACGCCTGGTAAGGGACGATATTGGGGTGCGAGTTGCCGCGACGCTGCGGACTGACACCGCTGGCGAGAAAATTCATTGCCTGGTTGGCGAGGGTTGCTACCTGTACGTCGAGCAGGGCCATGTCGATGTACTGCCCTGCCCCGCTATTCTGCCTGTGAATGAGGGCCGCCTGGATTGCATTAGACGCGTAAAGCCCGGTCAGCACATCGGCCAGTGCGACACCAATTTTCATCGGTTGCCCGCCGGCTTCGCCGGTAACGCTCATCATGCCTCCCATCGCCTGGATCATGAAATCGTATCCGGCGCGTTCGGCATAAGGTCCGCTCTGCCCGAAACCGGTAATCGAGCAATACACCAGCCCTGGATTGATTCGCTCCATACTCTCGTAATCGAGGCCGTATTTCTTCAGCCCACCGACCTTGAAATTCTCGATAAATACATCGCAGTGAGCGGCGAGTTGCTGGATCAGCTGCTGACCGGCGGGTTGCGACATATCGATACAAACCGATTGCTTGCCCCGGTTCGCAGCATGGAAATAGGCTGCCTCGCTGGTCACGTTACCGGATTGATCCGGCATATAAGGCGGCCCCCAGCCACGGGTATCATCGCCACTACCGGGACGTTCGATCTTGATGACCTCCGCACCGAGATCGGCCAGCATCTGACTGGCCCAGGGTCCTGCCAGAATACGACTCAGATCGAGAACCCGAAAACCGGTTAAGGGTCCCGCCATATCACATTCTCATTATTTAATGTTATCCGGAAGCCTGCACGCCCATTTTAGAAAAAGGCCTGGATGCCGGTCTGGGCACGACCCAGTATCAGGGCATGGATATCGTGCGTACCTTCGTAAGTGTTCACGGCTTCCAGGTTCATCGCATGCCGAATCACATGGTACTCATCGGATACACCATTTCCACCGTGCATATCACGAGCAACGCGCGCGATGTCGAGCGCCTTACCGCAGTTATTGCGCTTCATCAGCGACACCAGTTCCACCGGACAACTATCGGCATCCATCAAACGCCCCATTTGCAAACAGCCCTGCAGGCCGAGCGCGATCTCGGTTTGCATATCGGCAAGTTTCTTTTGTACCAGTTGGGTCGCCGCTAGCGGTCGACCAAACTGGTTGCGATCGAGCGTGTACTGACGCGCGGCATGCCAGCAGAATTCGGCGGCGCCCATCGAACCCCAGGCAATACCGAAACGGGCCCGGGTCAGGCAGCCAAAGGGACCTTTCAAACCTTCCACATTGGGTAACATGTTTTCCGAAGGTACAAAAACATTCTGCATTACGATTTCACCGGTGACTGAAGCACGCAACGAAAACTTGCCTTCGATTTTAGGGGTGGATAAGCCTTCCATGTCTCGCTCGAGTACGAATCCCCGAATGACACCGTCGAGCTTGGCCCATACCACCATGACATCCGCAATCGGTGAGTTGGTGATCCACATTTTAGCGCCCTTGAGCAGATAGCCACCATCGGTTGCGGTAGCAGTAGTATTCATGCTGGCGGGGTCGGAACCGGCATCGGGCTCGGTCAAGCCGAAGCATCCAACCCATTCACCGCTAGCGAGTCGCGGTAGATACTTTTGTCGCTGCGCCTCGTCGCCATAGGCATAAATCGGGTGCATCACCAGCGAGGACTGCACGCTCATGGCTGAGCGATAGCCACTATCGACACGTTCGACCTCGCGCGCGACCAGGCCATAGGAAACATAGTTCACACCGGCACAGCCATACTCTTCCGGCAATGTCGCTCCGAGCAACCCCAGTTCACCGAATTCATTCATGATTTCCCGATGAAATACTTCATCGCGGTTCGCCATCTGTACACGCGACATCAGTCCATCCTGGCAGTAATCGTGCGTGGCATCGCGAATCATGCGTTCCTCCTCGCTCAATTGCTGCTCGAGAAACATCGGGTCCTGCCAGTCAAAAGAAACTCGTTTAGATTCAGTCATTAACTTACTCACCTGTTGAACGTGATCAAATTTTATCCGCGACAGCCGATAATTCCAGCCATATCCAGCGCGTATTTGAATTTCTTATCCTGCGCATGAATCATTTCCAGCGTTTATTGAAAAACTGTAATGCCAGCGACCCATAGTTGATCGAACCGGCACGCAGGGTGGACCATTTCTCGGTATACAAGGCCTCGATTGGAAACGGGAAATCATCGCGATTGCCGCTGACGATGGTATCAGCGAGATGCTTGCCAATCACAGTCCCGGGGCCGATACCGCGACCGTTAAAACCCGCGGGCGCAAATACGCCCGGTGCCAGTAACTGCACGCGCAGTATCTTGCTCGAGGTTACCCCGATCTGCCCGCTCCACTGATACTCCCAGGCAGTGCCTGCAGCCTGTGGAAACAAGCGATCGCGCGTGCGCCTCATCCAGTTTTGCCGGATTGTCCGCTGCAATCCCTGCAGGCGGCCGGCGCTGCTCATCACCAGACGGCCATTGGCATCGATACGCGACGACGTCATCAGGGTTTGCGTATCCCACAAGCCGTGACGCTGCGGAATGATACTGGCCGCGACGTCCGCTGACAGGGGTTCGGTGGCACACTGGAAAATAAACACCGGAAGGGTCGATTTCTTTACCTGCTCGCTGTTGTCATCGGCATAGGCATTGGTCGCGATGATAACCTGGTCTGCCGATACTTCACCCCGACTGGTGGTCGCCAACCAGCGATCATTGTGCCGACTCAGACTTTCGATGCCTGACTCCTGGAATAGCAGCGCACCCTGGTCGAGGGCCGCTTGTGCCAGTTCGTGTACGTAGTTAAGCGGATGAATCGTGCCTGCACCCGGGTCCAGGATCCCACCGTGACAGTATACTGGCGATGCTGATATCGCCCCGGCTCGAGCGCCATCGATCATTTCTACCGCTGCCCCCAATGCCTGCAATTGTCGACAGCGATCCTCGAGATAGGCCATGGCAGACCCGCTGTGCGCAATATTGACAGTACCGCTCTGACTCGCGTCACAGGACATGTTAAAACGTTTGACCAGATCGAACACCAGCGCAGGGGAATCACGCAAGGCCTGGTTGAAGCGCACTCCAGACGCCTCGCCCAACTGGCTGTTGACGTGATCCGGGTTTTGCCAGACACCTGCATTAACCAGGCCTGCGTTACGACCCGAACCGCCGAAACCGATCGATTTAGCCTCCAGCAATACCACGGATACCCCCTGTTCCGCGAGGTGCAGCGCGCTCGACAAGCCCGTATAACCGCCGCCGACGACGAGTACATCAGCCTGTAATGCTTCCTCAAGCCGATGCTTCACCGGATTGGCGATTGCAGTAGCTCCCCAGAGCGATTTTTCTCCAGCATCCTGTGGCAGGTGATCAGGCATAGCGCATCTTCAGGTCAACAAGGGCGGAATTGTGCGCGATCCATGGTTTTATTGCTAGCCAAGCTGTTAAAAATCGATAAGAATTCGGCATTATAAATTAACCTCCGGGAAGCGAAATCGATGTCGATGCTAAGGGTTGCAGCCACCCAAATGGCCTGTAGCTGGGATCTGCCAGCAAATCTGGAACGCGCCGAGGAATTGATTCGTGAAGCGGCATCCAGGGGTGCCCGGGTAATCCTTATACAGGAGTTATTCGAAACACCCTATTTCTGTATCGAGCAGGATTCAGCGCATTTCGAACTTGCAACCACGCTTGATGAAAACCAGTCGCTAAAACGGTTTCAGCAACTCGCTGAAGAACTCAACGTGGTGTTGCCTTTCAGCTGGTTTGAGCGAGCCAATCGCGCTTTTTACAATTCTCTGGCAATGGTTGATGCCGGAGGGGCAATACTCGGTGTTTACCGCAAATCACATATTCCGAATGGCCCGGGTTACCAGGAAAAAACTTACTTCAATCCCGGTGACACCGGTTTTCGCGTCTGGGATACCCGTTGCGGCAAGATCGGGGCTGGCGTTTGCTGGGACCAATGGTTTCCCGAAGCCGCGCGCAGCATGGCGTTGATGGGCGCCGAATTGTTGCTTTATCCCACGGCAATCGGTTCCGAACCGCCGCCGGCAATTACCCTCGATTCCAGCGGCCACTGGCAACGCACCATGCAGGGTCATGCCGCCGCCAACATGGTTCCGGTTATTGCGTCCAATCGTATCGGCACCGAACATGCGACTCACGATGAAAATTACGAACTCACTTTCTACGGTCATTCCTTCATTGCCGATCATACCGGTGAAATTGTCGAACAGGCCGACAATCACAACGAAACCGTGCTGGTACACGAATTCGACATGGAAATGATTCGCCATTATCGCGATGCCTGGGGCATTTACCGTGATCGCAGGCCCGACCTGTATCATACTATTGCCACCCTGGACGGCGGACAGCAAACCGGATGAGCGACGCTGAGCCTTGTTACCTGAGCGCTGCCCAGGCATTCCGGCGCCGCGCCTGCCCTGGAACAGGCATTTGAGCAACGGCCGCATCAACTAGATACTCGCATTACCTCCGGAGACTAACAATGTTAACCGTATTCAGCGAAAAACATGCACTACGCGATTCCAAAACCGAATTGTATGGCGGTGTTCTGGTACCACCATTCGAATGCCCGGTCCGTGCCGAGCATATTCTGCAGCGTGTCAAGGAAGTAAAACTGGGTGAAATAATCGCGCCGGATTCATTCGAAATCGATGCGATCACGCGGATACACGACACGGACTTCCTGTGTTTTCTCGAAACATGCTGGGATGAATGGGTTGCCGCAGGATTTAAGGGCGAAGCAATCGCATCCTGCTGGCCTGCGCGTGGGATGCAACAACAGCGCATCCCGCATCATATCGATGGTAAGCTCGGCCATTACGCGCTGGCCGCGGAAACCTCGATTAGCAACGGTACCTGGGAAGCAGCACGCGCCAGTGTCAATGTCGCGCTAACCGCACAGGCAGCGTTACGTGACGGTGCCAGGGAAGCCTTTGCACTGTGCCGCCCTCCTGGACATCACGCCGCCAGAGATATGTTTGGCGGATATTGCTTCATCAATAATGCGGCAGTCGCGGCACAGGCCTTTATCGATCAGGGCGCGGCACGCGTGGCCTTGCTCGATGTCGACTTTCACCACGGCAACGGCAGCCAGGCGATATTCTACGACCGCTCCGACGTCATGTTTTTATCCCTGCATGGCGATCCGCGCGATGCATTCCCCCATTTTCTCGGTTACGCCGATGAAAACGGCCGCGGCGATGGTGAGGGCTTCAACCATAACTATCCCATGGGACCGGGCACCAATTTCAAAACCTGGGGCGAGGCGCTGGCGGATGCCTGTCAGAAAATCAAAAACTATGCGCCCGACGCGGTGGTGATTTCGCTCGGGGTCGATACTTTCGAACATGATCCCATATCATTTTTCAAACTTACCAGTAATGATTTCAAGCGCTATGGCAGCACCATCGCGAGTCTTGAACTGCCGACGTTGTTCATCATGGAGGGCGGTTACGCGGTCGAGGAAATTGGCATTAACGCGGTCAATGTCCTCGAAGGCTACGAAGGCCGTTGAAAACTGCAGTTTATTCCGGTCATCCCCGCGAAAGCGGGGATCTCGCAGTAGCGCCACCCTGGCAGGATTCCCGCTGGCTCGCCAAAGACTATAGCGGACGATGGATTGCACAACCCATTTAAAAATCTTAAGCAGAATACCCAGGCCGTGCTTTGCCTGGTCAGTGCGCTGGCCTGCCTGACGGTAAGCGACTCCATCATCAAGTGGTTAAGTCCTGAATTACCGCTCCACCAGATAACCCTGTTTCGCTCATGCTTCGCACTGGTCATCGTACTGCTTATCGTGCAGCTGGAGGGTGGGCTGGTAACCCTGAAAACCAGGCGTCCTGTACTGCATTTCGTGCGCGGTTCGATGCTCGTGCTGGCGAATATGTTTTTCTTCGTCGGCCTGGCAGCGATGCCGCTAGCCGAAACCGTGGTGCTGTTTTATACCGCACCGTTGTTTATTTGCATACTGTCGCAGCCCATACTCGGTGAAAAGGTCGGCCTGTCACGTTGGCTGGTTATTATTGCCGGCCTGATCGGGGCAATCATCATGCTGCGCCCCGGTAGCGAAGTATTCAAGATGGTCAGTCTGTTACCCATAATGGCGGCATTATCTTATGCCGCGATGACGATGATGACGCGAAAACTCGGCATCCGCGAAAAGGCCGGTGCATTGACTTTTTACATCCAGCTTGCATTCATCGTGATCAGTTCAATTACCGGCCTGGCCATCGGCGATGGCGCCTTCGATCTTTATGATAACAAATCACTAGGTTTTCTATTACGTGCCTGGGCCTGGCCCAACAGCTACCAGATGCAGCTGCTGATGCTCTGTGGAGGGATAGTCTCGATCGGTGGCTACCTGATTTCACAGGCCTATCGCCTGGGTGAAGCCTCGGCGGTCGCTCCTTTTGAGTATGCCTCTTTACCCTTTGCCCTCGTCATCGGATTTTACCTCTGGGGTGACTGGCCGGACAGCTATGCATTCGTTGGTACCGGGTTGATCATTAGCAGCGGCCTGCTGGTATTTTATCTCGAAAACCGGGGGCATAAAAATTCCTTGCAACACGCCCAGATCGACTATTAACTTGTCCTATATCAAGGCAATTCAGTGTTAATCTATCAATACTTGTACCGTGTTCCTCGTAGCTTTAGAGGATTGTCAGTAGTAGAAACAGGAGTAGCAAATCTTGGACCAGGATCACTTCAAGCAAATATTGCTCGACATGAAAGAAGAAGTCAGCGGTCGTATTAATTCGATCGACAGGGATATACGGCACGAGGGCATGTCGGCCGACTGGGCCGAACAGGCCAGCGAACGTGAAAACGACGAAGTACTCGAATCGCTGGGTAATAGCTCGGAACAGGAACTGGAGATGATTAAATTTGCGCTACTCAGAATCGAGAACGGTAGCTATTTTCATTGTGATAAATGTGGTGAAGAAATTCCGCCGGCACGACTCGAGCTACTACCCTTTGCCGCGCACTGTGTAAACTGCGCTGAAAAATTCGAAGAATAAAAGAGACGGAATCTATGTTGACTGAAAAACACGACCTGGTGCACGAACTACCCGAACACCGCGACACCATCCATAACCTGAAAATGACCGATAATCATTTCGCCAGGTTGTTCGATGAATACCACGAAGTCGATCACGAGGTACATCGCATCGAAACCGGGGTCGAAAATACTTCTGACGACTACCTCGAGGAGCGCAAGAAAGTCCGCCTTCACTTGAAAGACGAGCTCTATCGCATGATCAAGGAGGCCTAGACCTCCGCTTCGGGAGCTTCCAGGTAAACCACGATCACGCAGCCATTCTCGGTGTGCGAGCAGTGCTGGGTACCGTCTTTCATCAACACCAGATCCCCTGCGCGGTAAACCGTGCCATCGTTATCGGTCAGGTCGCCGCTGATAATGAAATACTCTTCATTGCCGCAGTGTTCATGCGGTATGGTGGTATATCCCGGCTCCATCTTGTAGATATGAAACCCGGTCCCGAGGCGCTTGCTTCGATCAAGCTGAAAAGCCAGGCCATCAGCCACACCCTGGCTATTGAGATAAGGTTCGAATTCCATTTCATCCAGGTTGACAACAAGGCGCTCGCCTTCGGCTACCGGTTTCATACTTGACTCCAATCAATCATTTTTCAACTGCGCGACTTCGCGTCGGAATGGTAACGCATCGCCGATGTCAGGCATATCGAGTTCGCGCGCATAGCGATGCCCGGCATAGGTCGCCCAGGCGATCGGCGCCGGTGATTGCGCGTCGCCGATTACCTTGATCGACTTGACTCCATTGGCCTCCCATTCATCTTCACGCGCACTGAGTTCCTGCCACAATGCATCATTACCGATGCGCGAAGCCACCATCACGAGTGCATCTGTCGAAGTTGAATCGAGTAGCCCCGAGAACACGCATTCGCTAATGGCCTGGCCTTTTTCGATTTTGCTGAGCGCACGATTGAGCACAATTTTCACCCCCAGCTCGACCAGCCTGGCATGGATCGCGGCCTGTTCGAGCGTGTTGTTACTCCAGGCGGAAACGTAGGCTGCGGGAGTAATCAGCATGACCTCACAACCCTGTTCGACCAGCAGCTCGGCAACTACGCCACCCATGTAATAATGGTCGTCATCGAAAACAACCACTTTACCCGACGGCATTTTTCCCGCCATCAGGTCATCAGGCGTGTACACCGGTATTGATTCATCGTTGCGCATCGGCACGACGTGATGTCGGGCAACACCATCCGCTCTCCAGCTCGAACCGGTAGCCAGCACCACGTGCTCGATTCCAAATTCGAGGATATCGTCGGCACCGAGTTCATTGTCGAGATAGATATCGACATTCGGCATCTGGCTCAACTGGTACTCGCGATAATCCGCCACCCGTCCCCAGGCAGCAAGCCCGGGTAGCTCGCGTTCGCGTGCAACCCGCCCGCCGAGTCGCGTGTCAGCCTCGGCCAACACCACTTGATAGCCTCGCTTGCCCAACGCCCGGGCGGCCTCGAGTCCGGCCGGACCGGCACCGACCACCAGCACTGAATCGCTGTCACCTTTCACCTGTATATCTTCCGGATGCCAGCCCTTGCGCCACTCTTCCATGAAGGTCGGATTTTGTGTACAGCGTGAAATCGACATTGTCATATCCCCGCTGATGCAAATGTTACAGCCAATGCATTCACGGATATCCTCGATGCGTCCCTCGTCTATTTTACGTGGCAAAAAAGGATCGGCGATCGAGGGTCGGGCGCAACCGATCAAATCGAGAGTTCCGCTTTTCACCTGTTTCACCATCACGTCAGGCGAAGTAAAGCGGCCGACGCCGACCACCGGTCTTGGCGTCAAATCCCTGATTCCAGATACCAGTTCCTGCTGCGCGGCTTCTTCCTTGAAGCGCGACGGTCCCGAGCAATCTTCCCAGGCACCATGCGCGAGATCCCATAGATCGGGCAATTCGGCGTGCATCTCGATCAGGTCACGCAGCTCACTATTGGCAAACCCAAGCGCGCCGAGAGTTTCATCGAGCGACAGGCGCAGCGTAATCGCACAACTGTCACCGATGACGTCCTTACCTTCTTCGACCAGTTCGCGCATCAGGCGACTTCGATTTTCGAGACTTCCACCATATTCGTCGGTACGATGGTTGGTCGCGCGTGACAGGAAATGCTGGATGACGCCGAAGCCATGCGCCCCGTAAAGGCACACCAGGTCAAAACCCGCTGTTTTAGCGCGTTTGAAAGCATTGCGGTGCCAGCGGCGCAGGTCGCGAATATCCTTTTTTGTCATGGCGCGCGCGCTAAGCGGATCGTGGTGAAATGCTCGAATCGGCATCGCGGTCGGTGCCATCGGTACTTCGCGGGAATACAGATTGGGTCCGTTTACCCCGGAATAGGCCAACTGGATACCGGCCAGGGTATCGTACTCATGCACCGCGTTCGCCATCTTCGCCAGCATCGGCAGATCGTCGTCATCCCATAAATGTAATTCTATGAATGGTGCGATTTCACCACTGTGATGCATTTCCACCTGTTCGGTAAACACGACTCCCCAGCCACCTTCGGCTTTGACTCTACGCATCGCAGCAACTGCTGACGGATCACGATAACCGCCACCGTTACAATGCGGTACCTGGTAGAAACGGTTCTTTGCGGTGACCGGACCGATTGTTACCGGCTCGAATAAAATATCGTAACGTGGATCTCTGCTCATCATCCTCTCCCCCAGTGGCCCTGCAAGCGGACCATTCGCGGAATATTCTCGGCGGCACGCAGTATGCTGCCGACTTCACCGTCGGCGACTAAATAGCTGAGTTGTTTAAGCGTGAATTGCACTAACGGTCTATCGGCACAGGCTATTTAATCTTCGGGAATCACGGCAATGACATCGATTTCCATCAACCATTCGGGCTGACCCAGCCCGGCGACTACAATACCGGTCGAAATCGGAAACACGCCCTTCAACCACTTACCGACTTCCTGGTAAACCGGCTCGCGATAACGCGGATCGGTGATATAAGTCGTTGTCTTGACGATATGACTCAGCTCACTGCCACATTCCTCGAGCAGTTGGCTGACATTTTTCATCGCCTGTTCGGCTTGCGCACCGGCATCCCCTAGCCCAACCAGATTGCCCTCAAAATCAGTGCCGATTTGCCCGCGCAGGTAAACGGTATTGCCCGCAACCACCGCCTGGCACAGGTCATTGTCAAGCGCCTGGTTGGGATAGGTGTCCCGCGTATTGAACATGCGAATACGTTTATGCGTTGGCATAATGCGTTCTCCTGTTTTTTTGACCGCTGAGCCCTGGGGACGAGAAAGCCACCCTGCCCGCTAACCTGGGCGCAAAAGAATAACACGCCCGATCGCGGATGACATCAGCGCCGGCCGTGTTATTCTTCGCCAACCGAATCGACAGGTGCAGAATCCGCATATCCAGGCATTTGCGCATCACTGCCAGCAGTTCTTCGCTACCTGGTCCCAATGAGAGGAATGAAATGACATTATCAATCGCCGCTTGGGACGAAACCAGCGGTCAACTGGGTGCCGCTATTGCCTCATCCAGTATCAGCGTCAGTAGTCGCTGCCTGCACTGGCAACCGGGTGTTGGCATCGCCCTGAGCCAGAACATAACTGACCCGCGTCTGGGTCCACGCATGCTCAACCTGCTTCAGGATGGCGTCGAAGTAACCGCCGCACTCAATGCCGTAGTGCAAAGCACAGCCGACATAAAATTTCGGCAACTGGGCCTGATCGACTGTACCGGCAGGACCGGATTGTTTACCGGCGACGCCGTACTTGGTTGCTTCGCCTCGGCGGAAGGTAAACACTGTGTCGCCGCCGGCAATTTGCTGGCCAACGAAACGGTACCGGCAGCTATGATAAAAGCCTTCGAAGAGTCCAGCGGCAGCTTCGGTTCACGGGTGTTGGGCGCCTTGTGCGCCGGGGTCGATGCCGGCGGCGAAGCCGGTTCGCTGCACTCTGCGGGCATGCTGCTCGGTGGAGATCCCAGCTGGCCGCTCGCCGAGTTGCGCATCGACTGGGACGAGGATCCGATCAGTAAAATGCTTGCCGGCTGGGCAGTTTATGAGCCGCAAATCGATGACTATGTCACGCGGGCCTACCGGCCTGAAGATGCGCCATCCTACGGCGTTCCAGGAGATCCCTGATGAATAGCGAAGAAATCCTGGCCCGACTGGTCGCTTTCGACACGACCAGTACCAAATCGAACCTGCAGCTCATCGATTTCGTGCGTAACCTGCTCGATGATCACGCCATCGAATCGCAACTGGTACACAACGACGACCACAGTTGCGCCAATCTCTATGCGACGATCGGGCCAGACGATCGTGGTGGCGTCATGCTTTCCGGTCACACCGACGTGGTACCCACCTCGGGCCAGGACTGGCAGAGCGACCCCTATCAACTAAGAACCGAGGATAAGCTGCTGTATGGCCGCGGTTCCTGCGATATGAAAGGCTTTATCGCCTGCGTGTTGGCGGGGTTGCCACAGATTGCCGCCGGGCAATTGCAAACCCCGCTTCACCTGGCCTTTTCATACGACGAAGAAATCGGCTGTGTCGGCGCCAGAAGGCTGGTCGACTCAATGGCCGGGTTCGAGGTCAGGCCGCGCCTCGGGCTGATCGGAGAACCCACCAGCATGAGCATGGTTCTGGGACACAAGGGCAAGGTTTCGTTTCGCGTCACGGTGAGCGGGCTTTCCTGCCACTCGGCCTATATCAGCAACGGCGTAAACGCGGTCGAGTATGCCGCCGAACTGATCAGCTTTATTCGCAACATGAACACGCGCGTGCAGCAGCAGTTGACCGATTCGAGTTACACGGTGCCGCATACGACTTTCCACGTTGGCAATATCAACGGCGGTACCGCACTAAATATCGTGCCACGACAATGCGTATTCGAATTCGAGATTCGCAACCTGCCACAGGAGGACCTGGACTCGCTAGTCCATGAAATCAAACACTATGCCAACGACGTGTTGCTCGCCGACATGCAATCCCGCTATGCGCAAAGCGAAATTCGCTTCGATGAAACTTCCTCCTACCCGGGCTTACATACCGATCCCGCATCGGCGGTAATCGCCTATACCCGCGCCATCAACCCGATCGACGAGGTCGGCGATAACGTCAGTTTTGGTACCGAGGCAGGATTATTCGATAGCATCGGAATCAACAGCCTGGTGTGTGGCCCAGGTAGCATCGACCAGGCGCACAAACCGGATGAGTTCGTCAGCCGTGAACAAATGCGATACTGTGACCAGATGATCGAAAACCTTGTACATCGCTGTCGGGAAAGGTCAGAATCCAGCTAACCTCGGCAGCGATTTTAATTTCATGATCACAGCTCCGGCGCAAGCCACGATTGGATGGCGGGAATGGGCAGCCTTACCCGAACTGAATTTACCGGCGATCAAAGCCAAGATTGATACCGGTGCCCGCACCTCGGCATTACATGCCTTCCTGATCGAGCCTTACACCAGGGACGGTGTCGATATGCTCCGCTTTCTAATCCATCCGATCCAGCGTAACCAGGTTTTCGAAGTCGAGTGTCACGCCCCGGTGTTCGACTTTCGCGAAGTCACCGATTCCGGCGGTCATCGCGAAATGCGCTACGTAATACAGAGCAAAGTCGTGATTGGAGAAAATGCCTGGCCGATTGAACTGACCCTGACAAACCGTGATACTATGCGCTTTCGCATGCTATTGGGGCGCCGGGCTATGGAAAACCGCTTCGTGGTTGATCCAGGCGCTTCGTATATCAACGGCAAACTAAGACCGCGAAAACTTTATCGTTTATAGGCAGAAACACACATGAAAATCGCTCTTCTTTCGAGAAATCGAAAACTGTATTCGTCACGTCGTATAATCGAAGCCGCCGAGGAACGTGGCCATCAGATTGTTGTTATCGATGTCTTACGCGCTTACATGAATATCGCGGCACACAAGCCTTCGATACATTACCGGGGTGAATTGCTCGAAGGCTTTGAAGCAGTTATACCCCGTATCGGCGCATCGGTGACCGCTTACGGACTGGCCGTATTAAGACAGTTTGAAATGATGGGCGTGGTAGCGCTCAATGAATCAGTCGCGATCGGCCGTTCAAGGGACAAGTTGCGTTCGCTGCAATTGTTATCGCGTCGGGGTATCGGCATGCCGCTGACCGGTTATGCCAATAAACCCGATGACATCAAGGATGTCATCAAGATGGTCGGTGGTGCACCACTGGTGGTCAAGCTGCTGCAGGGAACCCAGGGTATCGGCGTGGTGCTGGCGGAAACGCAAAAAGCTGCCGAGAGTGTCATCGAGGGATTTATGGGGGTTAAAGCCGATATTCTGGTGCAGGAATTCATCAAGGAAGCCGGCGGTTCCGATATACGCTGCTTCGTCATTGACGGCAAGGTCGTCGCGGCAATGAAACGCCAGGCACCCAAGGGTGAGTTTCGCTCCAACCTGCATCGTGGCGGTTCTTCCAGCCTGATCAAGATCACGCCCGAAGAGCGTTCTACTGCAGTCAGGGCGGCGCGCATCATGGGTCTGAACGTCGCCGGTGTCGATCTGTTGCGTTCCAACCACGGCCCGGTGGTGATGGAAGTGAATTCAAGTCCTGGCCTCGAAGGTATCGAAGGTGCAACGGGCAAGGACGTCGCCGGCATGATTATTACCAACCTTGAAAAACTGAAACCCGGTAAAACCAGGACGCGTGGCAAGGGCTGAAATGCAATCGGTCATAGAGATTGCCGGGGTCCAGATTAAACCCGGCGACCGAATATCGATCGATATACCACTGCCAAGTTTCTACACCCATAGTAGTGTAAATATGCCGGTACATGTGGTGCACGGTCGCAGACCAGGGCCGGTGTTACTGGTCAGTGCGGCAGTGCACGGCGATGAAATCAACGGCGTCGAAATCATTCGGCGACTGCTGGCGCACAAATCCATCGATCGCATCAAGGGTACACTGATAGCAATTCCGGTGGTCAATGTGTACGGGTTTGTCTCCAAATCGCGTTATCTGCCCGATCGCCGTGACTTGAATCGATCTTTTCCAGGTTCCGAAAATGGTTCGATGGCCGCGCGGCTCGCTTATGTTGTGATGACCGAAATCATTCCGCACTGCACCCACATTATCGATTTGCATACCGGTGCAGTTAATCGCGAAAACCTGCCGCAGATTCGGGCCAGGCTTGTCGACGACCCCGGCCTGGAGAAACTTGCGAACGCCTTCGGTGCCCCGGTAATTCTTAATGCCGAGTTACTCGAAGGCTCTTTCCGCGCCGCCGCAAACGCCGTTGGCATAGGCGTCTTGCTGTTCGAAGCGGGTGAGGCACTGCGCTTTGACGAAGTCGCGATCAGAGCCGGTGTCCGGGGCGTACTCGATGTTATGTCCGAACTGGGGATGCGCGGCAAGAAGAGGCGACAGCGTAAGGTCGAAACCATGATCGCAAATACCACCCGTTGGGTACGGGCCGCGCAAAGCGGCATTCTGCGTTCACTGGTTGCCACCGGGTCCCGCGTGAAGGTCGATGATGTACTGGCCTATATCAGCGATCCACTGGGCGAAAATAACGAGCAACTGGTCAGCCCCGTGGATGGCATTATTATCGGCAAAACCAACCTGCCACTGGTGTTCGCGGGCGAAGCAATTTTCAATATCGCCAGCTACGAGGAAATCGATCAGATCGCAGAAAACATTGATGCCTACCACGAAGAACTGGATCCAAGTACCGACTATCTGAAAAGCGACGAACCCCCGCTGGTCTAATTCCGCCATCTCGCTGCAAAACTGATACCCACTCTACTTCCATACCAACGCTGCCTCGGGGAACAAACCCGCAAAAGTGTAGCGAGGCTGGGAGCCGCGGTCCGACGTCTCGGGCTCCAAGCGATTCCAGGGATGGACCAACCGGCGCGCGCGCCGGTTGGGAGCGTCTTTTGCGGGTTTGTCCCCCGAGGTAGCTGACACTGTCGAGGCGTGAGCGTGGAGAAGCTTTCTCAGAACGCTGTGCGACAGGGATGTCGCACGCGAGCCTACATGGATGTATTTACGGCGGTTCTGAGAAAGCTTCCCCACGCTCACGCCATTGGACGCTAAGCCACCTGGGATGTTACGCGGTTTGGGGGACGGGACGTTGCACCGGTTCTTCGCGGATGGGCCAATGCACGATGGCGGCGAAAATGCCGAGTGCGACCCCGAGCCACCATACCACATCGTAGGAACCGGTAGCGTCATAAAGTACACCACCCATCCACACGCCGAGAAATGATCCCAGCTGGTGCGAAAAGAACACGATGCCGCCGAGCAATCCCAGGTAACGGGTGCCAAACATGACTGCGACCAGGGCGTTGGTCGGCGCCACGGTCGATAACCATAAAATGCCGATAACAATGGAAAACACCACTACCGTGGTCGGGCTGGCCGGGATCAACAAAAAAGCGGTAAACACGATCGATCGGGCAATGTAAATCCAGCTCAGTAACAGGGGCTTGGAATAACGCTGACCGGCAACTCCCGAGGCCAGCGAGCCGATTATATTGAAAAAACCAATCAAGCTGATCGCCACTACCGCCCAGCGCGAGGCGATGCCCAGATCGCTGATGTAGGCCGGGAAATGCGCAGTGATAAACGCCACCTGGAACCCGCAGACGAAAAAACCGGAGGTTAACAACAGGTATCCCTTACTGACAAAAGCCTCGCGCAATGCTTCCCGTGCAGTTTGCTCGAATTCCGCTGCAGCAATCCTCGAGGTCGAGGAATTTCCCCGTAACGGAATCGCAAGCAACGGTATGATCAGCATCAGCGCAGCGATTGCAATCAAGCTGTCAGACCAGCCAAGTTTATCGATCAATCCCTGGGAAATTGGGGCAAACACGAACATCCCGGCTGAACCCGCAGCGGTCCCCAGGCCGAATGCAAACGAACGTTTTTCCGGGCTGACCAGGCGTGCGATCGAAGCCAGCACCACGCCGAAAGAACAGGCCGCCACGCCGAGACCAATGAGGACCCCGCCACCGATATGCAGCCAAAGCGGAGTCGGCGAAACCGCCATTACTACCAGGCCCAGACTATACAGCAGTGCACCAAACGCTAGCACGCGCCAGGTTCCGAACTTGTCTGCAACCAGACCAAACAGGGGCTGGCCCAGGCCCCAGCACAAGTTCTGCAAAGCCATCGCCATGCCAAAGGTCGTCCTGTCCCAGCCGTTATCCTGCAGGATCGGCAGCTGGAAGAATCCCATCGCAGAACGCGGGCCGAACGCCAGCAAACCGATGATGCAGGCACAGGAGATAGCGAAAATCGGCACTTTATGCTGAACTAAGGGCTCGGTCGTCATGCAAAGATAATCAGATTAGTGGAGCTGGCCCCGGGAGTTTACAATATAAATCCGGCCATGTGCCCTAATTTAAAATGCGTTACCAGGAGCAGGTTTTGACGATCAAGATTTTTACTACCGGCGGTACTTTCGACAAGATATATTTCGACGCTAAAAGCGAGTTTCATATTGGTGATACGATTATCGGCGCTTTACTCGAGGAAGCTAACGTCGATTTTGACTACGAAATCGAATCGCTGCTCAAAAAAGATAGCCTCGAAATGGATGAAATCGATCGCGCATTAATCCGCAACGCGGTCGGCAACGTATCTAACCATAGAATCTTGATAACCCATGGTACCGATAGCATGGTGGAAACCGCGCAGGCCTTGCTCGCTTTCACGGATAAAACCATTGTACTGTTTGGTGCAATGCAGCCCGCACGTATGCGCTATAGTGATGCCATGTACAATCTCGGGGTTGCCAGTGCAGCGGTGCAATTGTTACCCGCGGGGGTGTACCTCGCGATGAATGGTAAAATTTTCGATCCACGCAAGGTCACCAAAAACAGGGCGCTTAACCGCTTCGAGCTAACCGACTCATAGCTTGACGTCGCCAGACTAAGACTATACAAGGCATGCTTAATACATCCCGCAACCGGAATCCATGATAACTGCAAGGTCTCAGGCCAAATTTATACTACCGATTCTGGTGCTGCTGATCGCCGTTGCCATTTACTTTTCGCTGGTGAATAGCAAAACCGAAAGGGAGAAACCCGCGCTTAGCGAGAAAGTCTGGCAGGTCGAGGTAATTACGGCGCAAAAACAGGCCTTATCTCCGAGCATAACGCTTTATGGCCGCATCGAGTCACCAGAGCAGTTGCAGGCGGCGGCACCGGGAGGCGGCATAGTCGAAAAGGTTTTCGTGCGCAACGGCGCCAGTGTGAAACAGGGTCAGCCACTGGTAACCATGGATCGACGCGATTTCGCCGCCTCATTGCTGCAGGCCGAGGCTGATCTGCGCGACATCGACAACCAGATCGCTGAGCTCAAGGTACGTCACCAGTCTAACCTGGCATCGCTGGATACCGAGCGTGAACTGCTTGTGCTGGCAAACGCCGAGGTCAAACGCCTGACCGAGCTGAAAAAACAGAACCTCAGCGCCGATACCGCCATCAATGCTGCTCGCAGCGAGTCGGCGAGACGACAACTCGCAGTTACCTCGCGTGAACTCGATGTCGACAGCTACCCTGCCAGGCTGCAAATTCTGCAGGCCAGGCATGATCGTGGCAAGGCAGAACTTGATCAGGCAGGACTGGCGATGACCCGCTCGGAAATAGCGGCTCCGTTCGATGCGATCATCAGCGAAGTCGCGGTCTCTGCCGGTGACCGGGTCTCGCTCGGACAAATCCTGATTTCGCTATTCCCGATTGATGACCTCGAAATCCGCGCCCACCTGCCAATCAACTATCTTGATTCGGTGCGGCAGGCGATCGCCAACGAGCAGGTACTTTACGCCAGCGTGACTAATCGCGAGGTACCGGGTCGATATCAGGTACGACGCCTGGCCGGGGAAGCCGAGGCTACCGGTATCGATGTTTACTTCGCCATTGATGCTGTCGCAGGACAGCTTCGCCCGGGTGATTTACTACCGCTGAGCCTGGAGCTTCCGGCTGAAAGCGGGGTCATCGGCGTTCCCTACCAGGCAATATATGGTAACTCACGGATTTACCGGGTCGTCGAAGGTCGACTGCAGGCGGTTGACGTGACGTCTATCGGGCAGGCAAGAACCACGGATAACCAGGTCATGGTGCTGATTCGCAGTGACGTTATCGAGCCAGGCGATCTGATCGCCGTCACGCACCTGCCTAATGCAGTGTCGGGGCTCAAGGTGAAGATCGATGACGAATAGTCTCCTCGGTGTTTTTGCACGCCACCGGGTCGCCGCCAATTTGCTCATGGTAATGATGTTTTTGTCCGGCGTCATCGCCCTGCAGAAACTGAATGTACAGTTTTTCCCCAATTTCGAACTCGACCAGATTTCGGTAAGCACTACCTGGAGTGGCGCCAGCTCGGAAGATATCGAATCGGGGATTACGGTCCCGCTGGAACAGCGGCTGCGCAGTATCGATCGTCTGAAAGAATTCACCTCGACTTCAGCAACCGGGGTATCCGGCATCACCCTCGAATTCGATGAGAACAGCAATATGACCTTCGCGCTGGATGATGTCAGGAAACAGGTCGATGATTTCAACAACCTGCCTGACGATGCGGAAAACCCGAAGATAGCCCAGCAAGTGCGTTACGAATCGGTCGCCCGACTGCTGATCAGTGGCCCGTCCCAGATTGACGAACTACGAATGCTGGCACGACGGTTCGAACGCGAACTAATTAGTGAAGGGATCGACAAGGTCGATATTACGGGCCTGCCCAAGCAGCAGATCCTGATCGAGCTTGCCGCCGAGCAAATTCAGCGCCTCGGTATAGGTCTCAATGAACTGGCAAGCCGAGTCGATGCAGCAAGCCAGGATTTGCCAGCCGGTCTGATTGGTGAAGAAGATGGCGCGCGCGAAATTCGTAGTCAGAATCAGCGTCGTACACCGCAGGATTTTGCCAGTCTCGCCATTGTCAGCGAAGCCGACAAACGTATTCATCTCGGTGATATCGCGAAAATCGAACGTGGCCACCTGCCCGGCTCATCGACCATTAGCCTGGGCGGCAAAAACGCCGTGGTTCTGGTGCTGCGTCGTAACGAAAATGGTGATTCGCTGGAAGCCGCCGAAATACTGCAAAACTGGCTCGAAAAAACCCGTCCACAGTTACCACCTAGTATAGAAATCCAGGTCTTTAACGAACGCTGGCAACTGATCAAGGAACGTATCATGTTGCTGCTCAAAAACGGAGCGGGTGGCCTGGTGCTGGTGTTACTCATCCTTTACCTGTTCCTATCCGCCCGCGTCGCCTTCTGGGTGGCTGTCGGTATTCCCGTATCTTTCATGGCGACACTCGCCGTATTGTACCTCGTGGGAGGCTCGATCAATATGATCAGCCTGTTTGCGCTGATTATGGCGCTCGGCATAATCGTCGATGACGCAATCGTCGTCGGTGAAGATGCCCAGGCACATTTCGATATGGGCGAAGACCCGCTGATGGCCTCCGAAGGGGGTGCCCGGCGCATGCTTGCGCCGGTACTGGCGTCGTCCCTGACCACCATCGCCGCGTTTCTGCCGTTGATGATGATCGGCGGCCGCATGGGCAGTATCATGG
>JBATHL010000334.1:0-7076 GCA_049666745.1 Gammaproteobacteria bacterium | reverse complement strand
GTCCAGTACCTGTTGCAGAAAATGGATCGTCGCGTAAGAGGCTGCATCCGGCACCCTGATCATGCGATCGATGACGGAGGGAATGAACGAGGGTTCGACACGTGGCCGGCCGATGCCTTCCACATTTGAACCCTGTTGCGACGTCAGCGATCGATCGCCGCTCAAATAAGAATCGTAAAAAACCGAATGCTCTGGATCGGCAACGCAGAGTTGCGTGGCATGGCACTGGTAGCGGATGAAACGCCCGATGGTTGCGGAGGTGCCGCCGGTACCGGCGCCGACGACAATCCAGGATGGCGTCGGGAAAGCCTCGCGGCTCATCTGCGCGAAAATCGACTCGGCGATGTTATTGTTGCCGCGCCAGTCAGTCGCCCGCTCGGCATAGGTGAACTGATCCATGTAATGTCCGTTTAGCTCATTGGCAAGCCGGGCGGCCGCGGCATAAATGTCACCTGGCTCGACAAAGTGACACTCCCCGTCATAGAAAGTAATCTTGTCGACTTTTTCCTGCGAGGTGCTTTTCGGCACCACGGCGATAAAGCGCAGGCCCAGCAGTTTGGCGAAGTAGGCTTCTGAAACCGCGGTACTGCCAGATGATGATTCGATAATCGTGGTGTCCTGTGCAATCAATCCGTTGCACAGGCCGTAAAGAAAAAGCGAACGCGCCAGGCGATGTTTGAGGCTACCGGTCGGGTGCGTGGATTCGTCCTTGAGATAAAGGTCGATATTGTCGATCGCGGGCAGTTCGACCTTGAGCAGGTGGGTATCGGCGGAGCGTCTATAGTCGGCTTCGATGATGGAAATCGCATGGTTGGTCCAGTCACTCATTAGCTTGCCTCGATTCGGAACCGGCATTATACCGGTTGCTCAATCCAGTTGGCGACCGTTGTAAACGGCTATTGAGGGAGCTGATTGAGCTGGTACTTGTCGCGTAAGCTTGCCTTCAGAAACAGGGCGATATATGAGAATCCCCGGGGCTTTTCCCTGAAACAGACGATTGTGTTGACTGCTCCCGGATCTGCATGCAGGTAAGTTTTATCGCCGACAACCGTGGCTTCATACCCGCTATCCTGCAGGTAGTTGTCTACCTGGCCAACGCTGCTGTCCGGTGGAGTGTAGGCTTCCGTCGAGGCCGATTCGCTCGTCTTCACGATGACAAAATAATTAAAACCGTTCTCGAGTGCGGTTTCCGCACTCTTGAGCAGCGTCAGGTCAACGACCTTGTCCGACCCGGCAACGGCGCTGCCGCGATAGGAAACCAGGAAAGAGTCCTGATCGAGCCGGGTAGCCGATATCCGCTCGGCGTAGTTTTCGGGCTGCAAGGGTTTGGCGCAGGCGTTTAGCAATAGTAACAGCAGAACTGGCAGAATGATTTTCATGACAGGGGATTCGCCCGGCTGGTGTCCTTGATATGCATGCCCGCGATTCTGACACTGTCGAACCTGTCTGCATACCGGAATAGTTGGGTTTGCAAAGTTGTTGATGTTTTTATTGTGAAGTATGTCGCCGCAATTCTGCTTGATTCGCTTTATCATTTTAACCAGTACCCTTAACTCAGTACGAACACCTTGACCCGATGCCCCCCGTCGGGTTTTTTATGCCCTCACTCACTATCATCCCGACGAATCGGAATGACAGTTCCCCGTTGCAGTATTGAATCCGCATTGTTTTCTTGAATAAAACCGGTGCTACTGGGATATAATTGCATATTCTCAGTTTGACGAATCTTCGACGGCGCATTTCATACTGGCCGTTGAGTGGCAGGAATATAATGGATAAAAAAATCAGCAACCGCTCAACCAGCGACCGCACAACGGTAGACAAGGCGCTACGCATAAACCTTGACGAAAAAAAATACGGCACGATCGTCGAGATTGGTGCCGGCCAGGAAGTGGCGCGGCAGTTTTTCAAGGCGGGAGCGGCCGCGGGCACCATCGCCAAAACCATGTCCGCCTACGACATGAAATTCTCCGATGCGATCTATGGTGTGCAGGAAGACCGTCGTTACGTGAGCCGGTCGCGGGTGCAGGCGATGCTGGAAAAGGAATTTCAACTGGTTGTTGACCGGGTGGGTAAGTCCCGCTCCAAGGCGTCACGCTTTTTTGCCTACGGCGCGACCGTCGCTGCAAAAAGTTTCAAGGGTGACAATGAATGCCATGCCTGGTGTGGCATCAGGGCACAGATGTATCCAGCTGCCGAGCCTTCCGACATCATCGTCCATGTACGCATGCGCGACGAGAATGCGGAACGCCAGCAACAGGCAATGGGTATATTCGGCGTCAACTTGATCTACGCGGCTTACTATTACTTCGAAAATGCAAAAACCATCATCGAATCACTGACCGACAACCTCGAACAGGATCGTATCGAAATAGATTCGATCGAATTTTACGGTCCCTATTTCGAAGAGGTCGACAACCGTGCCATCAACCTGCACCTGATCCGCAGCTGGAAGACCCGCGCCATCATGTTCAAGCCGGACGGGTCGGTGGTGATACCGGCCGAGATGCTGTACAAAAAAAATGTGCTCACCATCCGGGGTACTTTCAGGCCGGTGACCCGCCTGAATGTCGACATGATGGAACAGGGATTGAAATTCTTCTGCAAACTGGATGGCGTGACGACTAAAAACAGCGTCGCGCTGGCCGAAATATCGCTCAACGACATACATGGCAACGACCTGATGGTGTCCGAGGAAGATTTGATCGCGAGCGTAGGATTGTTGAATTCGCGGGGTTACAGCGTGATGATTACCGATTACACGCGTTACTTCTCCATGCGCGCCTATTTCAGGCAGTTTACCCATCTGCAGATAGGTATCGTCGTCGGTATCGTCAACATCAGGCAAATCTTTGATGAAAGCAGCTACCGCGGGGTCGAAGGCGGCATCCTCGAGGGATTCGGTAAACTGTTCCCGGATAATACTCGCCTGCTGGTTTACCCGGAGGTTGACCAATCCGGTGAATATACGGATTTCGAGAACATCAAGCTACCGGAAAACCTGCAGTACCTGTACCGTCACTTGCGGGAAAACAATTTCATCTTCGGCATCGAATCGAGCGACCACGATTTGTTCAACATTTTTTCTCGTAACGTGCTCAAGCAGTTGCAGAATGGCCGGGGTAAATGGGAAGAATGCCTGCCGGACGGGGTTGCCGCGGAAATTGTCAAGCACAGGATGTTTGGATACCGCGACTAAACCGGCTTAGACATCATTCCCGCTCGCGCACACTACTGTCCGGAATAAAATCCTTCTGCTTGAAGGCAGGTCATAAAAATTAACACCCTGCCCCTGTTTCGCATCGTATAGATTCAATTTTGAATAGCATCCCACCGGTTTCCCCTAACAGTGGGTGGCTACATCGGGGTTAAGTCGGCAAAAGTGTAGCGAGGCAGGATGCCGAGCTCCAAGCGGTCACAGGGATGTGCCAAACGGCGCATTTTGCCGTTTGGGAGCGCCTTTTGCCGACTTAACCCCGATGTAGCCTTAACACGCCAATGAATTTTCGATTAGGTGTTTTTTCCGGATAGTAGTGCGCTTGCGCGGGAATGACGGTGAGTGGTAAGGGAAAGCCCGCTATTTAATTCTTACTCGAGTTGGTGGCCGTCGTAACTGGTGCTACCTGACTCGCGGTGCCAGAGTCGATAAAGATGGCGTTTGCGTTCGGGCTCGTCGAAATCTTCGAATGCACTGCGATAGTGTCCGACTTCATGGTTGTTGAGGTACTGGATCTGGCCGCGTTGCAGTGGTGCCTCGTACCACAGATCTTCAGCCGTACAGACTTCATCGATGGCGTCGAGCGCGGCCGCGAGCGTGGCGTCCATGGACTCCCCCGCGACTTCGTAACCCTTGCGAATCAGCGATGCATTGGCGCGCGCGAACAAGCGGTTGTTGCGCCAGCTGAAATAGGGCGCGAGACAAACCGGCTCGGCGCCATCGCGATGTTCCTTCTGGCGGTCGAACCATACTGGCTGATACAGACGTGCGAGTTCTTCCGGGTACTGTTCGAGCATGCGCTGATGCACCGAGTAGAGACTGCAGAAACGACTGATCCCACCGCTTTTCGCCGGGTGGCGACAAAACAGGCCGACATAGTCGGGTACCATGCGCGCGAATGCATTGTCGGTGTGGAAGTTGAGTTCCACCGAGGTATAAGAACCACGTGTGCCGTAAGCGTAATCCGCACCGGTGTCGGTAACGTCATAAATCATCTGGCCATTCCACTTCTGCGCCACCGGGCGCCCGATACATTGGCCCAGTATCCAGTAAATTTCGAGCATGGATTCGATTTCGTAATCATCTACCGGTAGTCGATCCAGCACCGCGAAACCAACACCATCATCGAGTATGGATTTCATTTTGGCCATGGTGGCGCGACAGGCCGGCAGTTCAAACTCTTCCAGTTTGCGTTGCATCAGAGGCAGTGGATTGTCCGCGAAGAAGCCTGTTAAACTCTCGATTTCAGCAAGCGCGTCGTCGGGCAACTCAACCCGGTAGTCGTCCGCTTCGATATCGGCGGCCAACCAGCACATCCGATCTCCAGCGGGTTGTTGAATCGCCGAGACCTCGGCACTGCAATCGAGATAAGCAACTTTCATTAAACTATGCCCGCCGGATCGTAACCAGGCCGCTTTGCGGATTTACGCTGACCTGGTCGCCGGTTTTGATCAGTTGCGTGACATCGCCGTCTTCGAAACGGTCGCACATTGCCATGTCGGCGAGCGCCGCGCCCTGCGCCAGAATCGGGTTGACGCTGTTGAACAGGATCGCTTTCGGCGCAATTCCGCGTGATTTCATTTCATGCAGCATCCAGGCCGACGCGACGCCGCCCTTGGCGGTATTGAACACCATGATTTTGTCGACATAGCTTTGTCCCGCGAGCTTGTGTTGCGGGCGTGAAAAAATCCCGGCGATACGATCGAGATCGTAACGCGCCGAAAAATTATCGTCGGTCACCAGTGCTTCGCCTGACACTTCCAGACCCACGCCGACGTGACATTTCAATTCTATAGTTTCCATCAGACAATTTCCCCGGCGACGGCCGAAGCGACACAATTCTCCATGTTGGACAGGGTTGGTTCATAACCGTAGCCGCCAATAATGTTCGCCAGCTTGACCGAGTTCGTCATCAGGCGCTTCCAGCCATTGGCCTCGCCCATCTCGCGCGCATAACTTTGATAGAAACACATGCCTTCGAGCAGCAACGCGCCCGATGCTTCGATGCGTTCGGCGATGCCGAGGCGCCTGGCATCGGCGGCGACTACCGGGCTCGTCACCGCGAGCAAGCTGGTGTCGGCATGTAGTTTCTTGCCGTCGAGCAGGGCGGCGAGCGATTGCATTTCGAGCAAGGATAGTTGTGGCGCGGAGAATACGACAACATCGACCTTCTCACCCTTGCCGCCGTAGCGCGCGAAGAAGGCCTCGACATCGGCTTCGCCGATCACTTCAGCCGGCAACGAATCCGGCGCGCAAACCGATTCCAGGGTTGGCGCTTCCGGGGTGACACCGACGACGTGAAACAGCGGCACCGAACCAAAACTCGCCATCGCGGCACCCATGTGTTTCATTTCATCGGAACCCGGTTGCGACTCGATGCCCTCGATCACCGGTACATCCCAGTAGGAGCCGGTGCGCGCGCCGATGATACCGCCAAGCGCACCCCAGTCGGACAGGTATTGTGGCTGGCAGGTGACCTGAAAACGTTTCGTCGCTTTACGGTTTTCGTCAAGATGCAGCCCGTAGCGCGGGGTGCGTCCGGTCAGTCCGGCGGCGAGCGCAGAGGGTCCGCCTTCGAAATTTGAATAGGCGCCGAGTACGCTGTTGCAGTAAATTACCACCCCGGTGTCGCCGAAGGCGAGGTGCTCGCCACGCACCGGCGGCATGATGGTTTGATAATTGATGCAGGTGTTGGTCATCAGGATGCCGAATGATTCGAAGGCATCGATGGCACGCTGTTCGAGCGCGGCCATGGCATCGGTCTGTTTGAGGCGTTTGTAGTGACAGAAATCGATGCCGCGCGGGTCGGTGATCATCGGGATGCGCACCTCGCGTTCACCTGGCGGGCAGGCGGCCATCATTTCGAGGAATTCGACCCCGGCTTCGCCCAGCGATTCGGTGTCGGCCATGATGTGCGCCTGGGTCACCGGTACCAGGTCGCGCGCATCGAAAAATTTCCCGACCCGCTGCATATGCTCGATCGCCCAGCGGCGTGGTTCGCCGAGCTCGCCGTTCAGCATGGCGATTTCTTCCTCGTTCAGATTCACCTTGGCCAGTCCTTTTCGGAATCGGTGGATGCCATCAGCGCATCGGTATAGCGATACCCGGCCACGGTATCCTCGTTGATGAGTCGATCCAGTTCTTCCACAGTCGCAGCATCCAGTCTTATCTCACCCGCACCGGCATTCTCGATCATCCAGTCCATGTGCTTGGTGCCCGGAATCGGCACAATATTTTGTCCCTGCGCGAGCAGCCAGGCCAGTGCCAGTTGCGCCATGCTGCAACCCTGCCTGGCGGCAATTTCAGCGAAAGGGATCAGCAGCTTTTCATTTTTGGCGAAGTTTTCCGGTTCGAAGCGAGGACGCGCGATGCTGGCGCGGATATCGTCTTCGGTTACGCTGGTGACGTCGCGGCATTTACCGGTTAGAAACTGGCGTGCCAGGGGCGAAAAGGGTACGAAGGCGACGCCGAGCGCGTCGCAGGTTGCCAGAATCCTGCGTTCGGGGGTTCGCGTCCACAGCGAATATTCCGATTGCACCGCGGTGATCGGATGCACTGCATGCGCACGACGCAGGCTGTCCGCACTGATCTCGGACAGGCCGATGGTTTTAATCTTACCCTGCTCGACCAACCCTGCGAGCGCAGCAACGCTTTCCTCGATCGGTACCTTCGGGTCGATGCGGTGCAGGTAGTAAAGGTCGATGACATCGGTATTCAATCGCCGCAGGCTGTCCTCGCAGGTTTGCGCCAGGATTTCGGGGCGACCGTCCATCACCGTCTTGCCATCCTCGGTGCGGGAAAATCCGCACTTGCTTGCGAGCACATACTCGTCGCGTCGCGTAGCGAGGTACTCGCCGAT
>JBATHL010000333.1:0-1571 GCA_049666745.1 Gammaproteobacteria bacterium | reverse complement strand
ACTGGATTCCGGCTAAAAACATGCCGGAATGACGAGAATTCATTGAACTTTGTCTTAAGTAAGTGCCATTCTTCTCTGACCCACTTATTTTATGACCCCACTTATTTTAAAGAATATCCCTTCAGAGCTGTTTCTCTGGCGCGATCTTCAGGAACCAGGCCTTAAAACGATCCCACCCCGAGGTCTGCGGTTCTTTGGTCTCGACCACCTCCTTGCCATCGATAGTCGCGTGCCAGCTTAATTCACCTTCATCATCCATCTTTACCCGGTAGGCGATCATCGGTATACGTTTACGGGACGATTCGGTCAGCAGTTCACCCAGCTCCGGCGAGTCGATTAACAGCCCCATTTCGGTATTGATATCAATCGATCGTGGATCGAGGTTAAGCGAACCGACAAACACGCGCTTGCGATCGATCAAAATCCCCTTGGTATGCAGGGTCAACTTGTCGAGCTGGCTTTCACCTTCTGGAGTGGTGATTTTTGCGGCATCTGCACGCGCCTCCCAAAGTTCAACACCAGCCTCAAGTAACTTCTTGCGGTAGCTTGCATAAGCCGAGTGCACTGGTGTGTGATTGTTCGTGGCCAGCGAATTGGTCAGTATGGTGATACGTATACCCTTGTCATGCAGCTTTTTTACCAGTTCGATACCACGGTCACGTGGAATGAGGTAAGGCGTAATAATTATGATCTCACTTTCCGCCTCCATGAACGCCTGGCGCATCTCGTTAACGACAATTTGCTGCTCCTGAGAAACGTCTTGCAGTAGCTTTTGCGGGTCATCTGTGATCAACCTGGCTTGTGCAATGTAAGGTTTTACCTCGAGTGAAATGAGTTGTTTCAACAGGGGCGTATTTACCGCTTCTGCGTAGATCGACTGCCCTGCTTCAGCCATTTCCTGCCTCAGCTTGTCCCTCGCCTGTTCAATTACATCTTCATCATCTTCCTTGAACAGGGCCTCCATTGGCACAGCCAGCGCGTGATTCCAGTACCTGTCAAACTGACTGGAAACCTCTCTCACGATCGGTCCGACGGCTAACATGTCAAAATCGAAAAATTCACCGGTTGTTTCCAGCTGAAAGTATTCGGCGGCGATATTGCGTCCGCCCACGACTGCAACCAGGTTATCCTCTATGAACGCCTTGTTGTGCATGCGGCGGTTCGCAAGACTGAAATGCCCGATATAGTTAAAAACATAGATACCCTTGCGCGCAATCGGGTTGAAAATTCGAACCTCGATATTGGGATGTGCGTCAAGCATCGCCAGGTCTACATCTTTAACCGAGGTAAAAACATCGTCCAGCAGGAAGCGCACGCGAACGCCACGGTCTGCCGCTTCCAGTAACTTGGAGGCGAAGACCAGTCCAGCGTAGTCAGGTTTCATCAGAAAATACTGGGCATCGATGCTTGCCTCAGCCGCGTCCATGAGCGCCAGCCGCGTACCGAAAGCATCAAAGCCCTGGGTAAGCGGATAGAAACCGTTGACATTTTCTCTGCCGCCTACCCACTTTTTGACTTCGACCGCTTCACTGGTATGGGAAGTATCGGCAAGTGCAAACGACTCTTCTTTG
>JBATHL010000332.1:0-2558 GCA_049666745.1 Gammaproteobacteria bacterium | reverse complement strand
GCCCAGCTTGATACGAGCCTTGACACAGGCCCCGGTTAAATTCGCCCGTGCCGAAGTCTGCATCTGCAGCATAACGTCGAAGTTCTCGCTCGCCAGCTGTCGCCGCAGATTCAGGTAACCCATCCAGCCGGCGTTCTTGTCGACTACGACGAAGCGCACACCCTCCAGCCCGGCTAACAACTTGTGTTCAAGCGTCGCACAAATCCAGGTCACCCGGGTTTGCGGCCAGTGTTGCTGAATTGCGCGCAGCACCGGGACCGCATGCGTGACATCGCCCAGGGCCGAAAGCCGGACAATACAGATACTATCGGGTGGCGTTACAAGCGGTAACATCGGCTAACCGGATTTAACCGGGGTGAAAACCTAGGAATCTAGCGCCAGTTCAAACAGGCTACCGAACTGACCCAGCTTATCGTCGATACCCGCAAGCCGTAATGCATGCCAGGCCATGGCATGATTTGACGAGGTCAGCGGAATCCCGAGATTCTTTTCCAGTTCGGCGCAGGCTTGCATCAAGCGTACCGAGGTACAGGAAACAAAAACAGCGTCGACTTCAGCATGCCTGATGATTTCGCGCACGCCTTGCTCAATCGATTGCGGCGTGATGCGCGCGACCACGGTATCGCGGTCGGCATTGAAAGAGCCGAACACTGGCACCTGGTATCCACGCGCGGCAATGTAACCGGAAACGATCTTGTTGACATCGGCTGGATACGGAGTCAGGACACCGATGCGCCTTGCCTTGAAAGCATCGAAGGCGGCAAATGCCGCGGTAATCGGAGTGGTGCATTTGGCGTCGGGCCTGGCCTGCCTGATGTTGGCGAAAACCTGTTCCTCGCCGATCGCCATCGATGCCGAAGTACATCCATAGGCAATCACATCCACCGGGGTGTCGGGGGTTATCACCCGAGCACATTCAATAATGCGTGGTTCCATCGCGCGCAGGGTTTCCGGTGTTATCTTGTTTTCGTTATGAATCCGGCTCGCATACAGAGCAATGCCATCGAGCCCGGCGAAAACCTGGCCCCATTCATGCTCGATGGTGTAATCGGTGGCCAGCACGATCAGTCCAATCGAGGCCCGACTCGCGATACCCTCGTCAACATCATAGGGTAAATTCTCTATCAGTAGAGTATCTTCGATTACGTTGCTGGCTGCCTGGCTCATCATTCACTTTACTCGGGATTGCGACTGCGCATACTTTAGCATGAATAAAACCCGGATTGTCAGTCGCGCAATCGCTTTAAGCGCAGCCTTATCGCCAGTTTGCAGACTTCACCCAGTAACTGGCTATATCAGGAATTTCGAAGGCTGATTTTGGATGTGAGAACAGGAATCCCTGTATAAGAGTGCAGCCCTCTTTGCTCAGGAAATCTATTTGGGCTTCGGTTTCGACACCCTCGGCCAGGACATCTATCCTCATGCTTTTTGCCAACGCGATGATCGATTTCACGATTGATACGTCATCTTCATCTCCTGGAATATCTCGAATAAATTCCTTATCGATTTTCAGGGTGTCTACCGGGAGTTTCTTCAGATAAGCCAAAGAAGAATACCCCGTTCCAAAATCATCTACCGAAATCTTTATGCCTAATTCGCTGACCTGGTTGAGTATTTCAATCGTTCTTTCAGGGTTCTTCATCAGTTGGCCTTCCGTTATTTCAAACCCTAACGAATCGCCATCACAGTCGTTTTGTCGCATCAGCTCCATCAAAAACTCCAGGAAATCCGGCTGATCAATTTGCTGCATAGTCAAGTTCAGGGAAAGACGACCCGCCGCAACGCCCTCGTTTTCCCATATCTTCATTTGTCGCATACCCTGGCCCATCGTCCATCGATCCAGGGCAACAATCAATCCGGATTCTTCCGCGGCAGGTAGAAATTGTTCGGGACCAAGCAAACCAAAATCAGGATGGTGCCACCGAATTAATGCTTCCATTCCGGTTAGTTGTTTTTGCTGAAGATCATACTGTGGCTGGTAATACACTTCGAATTCACCGTGATCAAGCGCACGATTCAGACTTGCAATCATGTGTACTTTCTCCAGTGCTCTTTCTGTCATGTCATGGGTATAAAACTCAAATCCATTGCGGCCTTTCTCTTTCGCTCGATACATCGCCGCATCCGCATTGCGTAACAGGATTTCAGGGCTTATGCCGTCGTTTGGAAAAACACTTATGCCAATACTGGTAGTAACAAAAAGCTCACTGCCCTTGATCACCAGTGGCCGCCGCAAAATATCAAAAAGTTTCGTAGTGATTTCGTTGATTTCTTCTTCCTTTTCAAACTCGCTCAACAGAATCGTGAATTCATCCCCACCTAAACGCGCGATCGTATCCATATCCCGCAGGGCGCCCTTCAGCATTCCAGATACTGAAACCAGCACCGTGTCGCCAACCGAGTGACCAAAAGAATCATTGATCTGCTTGAAGTTGTCCAGGTCCAGGAAAAGAACCGCGAGCAGGGCTTTATTGCGTTTGGCATGCCTTATCGCCTGGTCGATACGATCTAATAGCAATGCCCGGTTTGGAAGACCGGTCAATGAGTCATGATAGGCC
>JBATHL010000331.1:0-4004 GCA_049666745.1 Gammaproteobacteria bacterium | reverse complement strand
CGGCGAGAGCAGAAGACGAATGCAACGCCTTCATCTTGGCCGGGCGCGACGGGGTGTCCTGAAGTTCAGAACCACTGCCTCTTTCGAAGGCCGACTTCGTCTTCGAGTTAATCGGCCTTAGTAAATTCGACGCCACATCTGGCAGATAACCACGGGTATCGGGCTTAAGTCCAAACGACTCGGCCCAGTTACGCTGCTGCAGCAGAAGTTCGGTTTTAGATGACATTAAAAATAACCCGGTAGTTTGCTAGATCAGTCGATCTCAATCTCAACGCGGCAATGGTCACTAACAGTACCAATGATTATTCCCCCACGGCTTCTGACCAGTATCGAATCGACGGGGGCGTTATGCCGCAACCGGTATCATTTTCAACCAGGTTTTTCAAAACCTTATAAAAATGCCGCGCTTCCCTTTCCAGGCTGAGCGCCATCAGGCATTTGAGGATTCGCGTAATGCGCATGTTGTTATGGGTGTCCTGGGTGAACCAGTTATGCTTGCGCTCATCCCAGTTCGCCGCCTTGACAATCCTGCCTTCCGATACCTCCATCCCGTAGAACGAGAGAATTCTGCGGAAGCTGACCCGTAGTTCATTTCGCAGCGACGCTTTACTACTAAACTCTTCCACATCCTCTGAGGTAATCAGGGGCGCCCAGGGGGTCACTGTGCTCGCTTCCCGGTTCGGGAAAAGCCACTGGATATAGTCGTGCGTTCTTTCCAGCCAGGTGTCGTCATGCTGGAGAATATCGGCCAGCATCCTGCCCTGGTCGTCGCCTTCCATGCCGGAGTAAAAATTGGTGATCCGTGTCATTGCGGCTCGACCCGCTCAACCGTTACATATTTCTCCTTACTCAGCACCGCTTCGCCATCCCAGCGGTAAGCCGCCAGCTTGCCGCCGGCTTTGGCGACACTGTAATCGATGCAGGCGATATTCGCAGCCAGCGGTTCGGGCTCGCCTTCCAACCAGTAATGTCCGAGGAAAACCGGGGGTGCTTCATGCGAGTACTCGATCAGGTGATCACCGTGGATCTCGTCGCCCGGTATTTGCGTGAGCGCACTCTCGGGGCCCAGGAAGGCCTTCTTGAAAGTATCGGCTGACTCGTCCCACCAGCGCACGCGGATGTCATGCCTGGGGTTGCCGAACTTATCGTTAAAATGATGGCCGGACGGCAGCGGCATTTCCTTGCCTTTCAAAATGGTTTCAATCGCGTCGTACTGCCACAGGTCCTTGTCGCAGGAAGCGTACAGCAGTTCGTCGGTAATCAACGAACTGCCTATTTGCTCAATGAATACCTGGTCCCAGCAGGCATGAATAACCCGTATCCCGCCGAGATCGAGCCACATGGGCAAGGACTTGAACCAGTCGATGACTTCCCTGTGGTCGGCAGAATCAAAAACATACTCGTCAAGAAAGGCTTCATGCTGAATCATGTTCTTTTGAGAATGCGCCCTGAGATGGCCGCCGTTTTTCCGGTCTGGGGTGGCATACGCAATCGCGTTGTATTCATGGTTACCCATGACCGATTGCGCCGCGCCCGCTTCCATCATCGACCTGACGATTAAAATCACCTCGCGCTGGTAAGGGCCGCGATCGATGAAGTCGCCGAGGAAGATAGCGGTGCGTTCGGGGTGTCGATACACGCCGTCTTCCTTGTGGTAACCCAGTTTTGACAGCAGGCTCTCAAGCGTTCGACTGCAACCGTGAATGTCACCAATCATGTCATAGTTCATTTCATTTTCTCCTTGAAGCTTAGTGATTTGATAGACCCGTCTGGTTCATACGCCATCAGAATCAACGCCCTTCTCGAACGCGGGATGACGCTAGCGAAATGGCGGTTCTTCCTCACCAACCTCTTGTTCAGCAAGCCAGGTTTCGGCTTCTTCTTCATAATATAGACCGAGATCAGGATAAAAGGCGGATCCCACCGAGACAAAGTCGATCTCGGCGCCGTCATGTCCAAATATATCGGCGAGACTGAAAAGAACCTCTCGATGCTGTTTGAGACGGCCAGGGAAATGGACGCGGTCCTCATTGTTCGATGAGACAGATGGTTTATTTGGCAAAAGAACGGAGGTCGGCTCCGCCAATGATCGCTACGCCAATCTAGAGACGAACTATAATGTACGTTTTTTGAAGTTCAGATTACTAGTTTTATTCCGGCCTGGCCCTAAGCTTTTTCAAACATGGCAAGATATTCAACCGATCGATTCCGGCTACCAATATGAATCGTCACGGCATTGTTAAATTTGACGTGGCTGTGCCGTGCGTGTTTCTTGGCGTGCCAGAATACGTTACGCAACCTCTCGTGTTCATGCGTGGTAATCATCACGAATTCCTCGGGTCCCATGTTCTCTATATCCACCTTGTCCAGGTTAGCCTGCCGGATTGACTGCTCCCAGCTTTTACAATGTTTGCCGCAGATCATCACGTACTTGCCACCCATTTCGACCAACCAGTTGGAAATCTCATTTTGACGGGAGCGGTCGACCGTGTCCTCGATAGCGAGCACTACTTTAAACGGCGCGAGGTGTCCGATGTCGGGTAAGCTGCTATGTTCAGTGAGTTGAAAATATTCCATCGATGTCTTTAAAAATTGCAGGGGCAGTATATCAAAAGGGTCAACATTGATTGCAACATTCGCTGTCGAGCATGGATCGATGGAGAGTGAATCCAGTGAACCTGGCCAGCAAAAATTTCTATTTACCCAGTAACGTATCCTTCGCCAGGTTGATCGTGGCCGCGAGATAGGCGGATCCACCGCGGTCCGGGTGCAGCTTTTGCATCAGCCGCCGGTGTGTCTCGATGATCTCCGCCTCGCTGGCGTCGGATGATAATCCCAGTATCTGCAGTGCTTCTTCGCGCGACATCTCGCCCGGTGCGCTCGGGGCCCGCTGTTGACCCTGCGCGCCGGCCTGTTGTTGCCAGCTGTCCGCGTGCTCCCGGTCCAGGTAGGTCTGCAGCAAGGCAACCGACTCTTCGTCGTCCTGACATTCACGCAGCAATTGCAGCAAGGCTTCAAGATCCAGTTGATCGAGCGTCTTGCCCGTGAACTGTCCTGCCAGAACCTCTCCGTTGATGTCTCCCGAATCGTGGTTCAGCGTCATGCGGATATATTTACTTTGTACGGTCGAGGTTTGTCCGCTGCTCGGCTCGGACTTTGATTTTAAGGCATCTACGCCAGCCAGCGCCCGCTTGAGCAGCGGTATGTGGCCGAGCAGCGCCAGCAAGCCCCGCAGGAACGGCAGCAAGGCGGCAAACACCGCGGCCAGCCAATGCGCCCGCCCCGTCAACACCAGTGTCAGCAATCCTGCCGCGAGCAGGACCGCTATCCATTGCCAGTAAACGCGGGGCGGTTGGCTAAACAACCAGCGCAAAACGAGGAACAATCCAACCCCGAGGCCGAGCAGCAGTAATATCCGCGCCACGGCTTAGCCCTTGCCCAGCTGGCGGGTCAGTTGCCGCACCACCTCACTGCGATCTTTACCGAAGTCATGCAAGGCTTTCTGACCGCCGGCGGCATAGACGGCCACTGCACTCAACAGGTCGCGTAATTGTCCGGCGCTGGACGCGTCGAAGGCGCAGTAGGCGCCGCGAGTCAAGCGTGCGATCTCCCTGAACGCCCGCTGTGCCGCGGGCTCGTCGCCTTCATGAAACATGAAAACCGGTACCCCGAGCATCCCCAGCTCGCCCGCCAGGTGGCACAAGCGGTCGACGTCTTCCTCCATGCAGTCGCCGACGAACACGAGCGCCTGCACTTTC
Organism: Gammaproteobacteria bacterium; assembly: GCA_049666745.1. Lineage (GTDB taxonomy): Bacteria > Pseudomonadota > Gammaproteobacteria. Next base: position 246 of record JBATHL010000331.1, on the reverse strand, counting down.
TTTTGCCTGGTTTGCTCGATTGCCTGACGCAGCACCTTTTCGACCTGCGTATAACCACCGCGGCACGACACGCTCGTCATGCGTTGCAGCAATGCATCCGCGGAAGACAGCCACGGGCTCGCCTCGAATTCGCGAAAGCCGCGGTAATAGCAAAGCTGAATATCGAGGCCGCCGAGCGCCGCGGTTTCGGTGAACATCTCGCCCTGGATCTGGCAGGCCCGGTCCCAGCTGGGCTCGCGACTGGCG
>JBATHL010000330.1:0-10571 GCA_049666745.1 Gammaproteobacteria bacterium | reverse complement strand
TATCAACACCCTGTCCTACATGATGGACTCGAGCATCGATGATCGGGAGGCTCGCCTGAGCGATCGCTCCACCGATACCTGGCGCGAGCTCGGCCCGTGGCTGCTGTTGATTGCCTTGCCCCTGGCGGCACTCAGTTTCCGCCGTGGCCTGATCTGGCTGGTTCCGCTCTGTATCGTGGTATTGCCGCCCGATGTGCAGGCATTGGACTGGCAGGCGATGTGGCAGAACAATGATCAACGTGCGAGTCAGCTGTTCGCGCAGGAAGAGTTCACCACCGCGGCAGACTTGTTCGACAACCCGCAATGGCAGGCTGCATCGAAATACCGCGCGGGGGATTACGCGGCTGCGCTCGACACCTGGCAACAGCTCGATAGCGATGACGCGAATTACAATCGCGCCAATAGCCTGGCCAGGCTGGGACGCTACGAGGATGCGCTTGCCGCCTACCAGCAGCTGCTGGACAAAAATCCGGCCCACGAAGATGCGCGCTTTAACAAGGAAGCGTTAGAGGAATGGCTAAAGAATCAGCAACAACAGCAGCAACAGGGGGGAGAGCAGCAACAGGGAGAGGGGGAACAGCAACAGCAGCAGGGAGAGCAGCAACAACAGCAACAGCAGGGAGAGCAGGGAGAGCAGGGAGAGCAGCAACAGGGGCAGCAACAGGGAGAGCAGCAACAGCAACAGGAAGAGCAGGCTAGCGAGCAACAGCAGTCGCAGCAGCCGGGCGAACAGGGGCAGCAACCGGCCGAGGAAGAAGCCCTCGCAGAACTCGATCAGCAAATGACAGATCAGGCTGCCGAACAATGGCTGCGCAAGATCCCGGATGATCCCGGGGGACTGTTACGGCGCAAGTTTATCTACCAGTACCGCAAGCGTGGCGGCGTCGATGCAGAGGCACAGTCATGGTAAAAACATTTATGCCAGTGTCATTCCTGGTCGTGGTTCTGCTATTGCTCGGTGGGTTGCAGCAGGTCTCGGCCGAGGTTCAGGTTTCTATCGATAGAAACCCGGTACAGGTAAACGAATCTTTTCAGCTGGTGTTTTCGCTCGATGCCGATCCTGACCGCGACCCGGACTTTTCCGCGTTGCAACAGGACTTCCTGATCCTCGGTAACAGGCGCAGCAGCGGCATCAGTATCATCAACGGCGAGTACCAGCGCAGCGTCAAGTGGGGCCTGAAATTAATGGCCAAGCAGGTGGGTGAGTTTACGATTCCGGCGATTCGCTTCGACCATGAATTGAGTAAACCATTTCAGGTTACGGTAAAACCTTCGGCCCTGGCCTCGGTACCGCACGATCAACTGGTGCTCGAGCTGGTGGCCGACAAATCCGAGGTTTTTGTGCAGGGCCAGGTAATCCTGACGCTGCGTTTACTCAGCGCAACCGATATCTCGGCCTATCAGTTTGGCGATATTTCGCTAGAGAATCTGGATGCGGTGATCGAGCCGATGGGCGATGAGCGCCAGTACCAGACGCGAATCGCCGACCGGTCTTACCTGGTGCTGGAACAACAGTTTGCGTTGTTTCCACAACAAAGCGGTCGGCTCGGTATCACGCCGGTGCGCGCCGAAGTACGTTTGCCGTCGAAATCCAGCTTCGATCCGTTTCGTACCGGTGGTGAAATTCGCCAGCTCCGGTCGCAGCCGTTGTTTGTCGATGTCGCCCCGATTCCGGCTGAATTCACTGGTCCCTACTGGCTACCTGCAAACAAGATAGAGCTGCGCGAGGAATGGCAGGGTGATCTCACCGGGCTGGTCGCTGGAGAACCGGTTACACGCAGTCTGAGCCTGCTTGCCGATGGCCTGACCGCCGCACAACTACCCGAACTGGAGCTGATACCGATTGGCGGTATGAAGCAGTACCCGGACCAGGCGGAACTGGAAAACAGGCGCTCGGCTAACGGTGTAACCGGCCAGCGCGTACAGAAAGTGGCCCTGATTCCGGGTACCGCGGGCAGCTACCTGGTGCCGGCAATAAACCTGCCATGGTGGAACTTGCAGAGTGGGAAAATGGAAATCGCGACCATCCCGTCGCGCGAATTGATCGTTAACGCCGCGGCTGGTGTTAGCGTCGCCGATGCTCCCGTCGCTGAAGTACAAACCACGGTGCAGGAAGCAGCGCCCGCAGCGGCAAATCCGTTCTGGTTATGGTTGAGCCTGGCCCTCGCCGGTGGCTGGATCCTTAGTGCCCTTTACTGGTGGTATCAGTTGCGCCAGCCGGCTGCGGCAACGGCGCCGTCCGCAACCGAACATCCGGATTTGCGTCAGGCAGGCAAGCAATTACAGCAGGCCTGCAACGATAGTGACGCTATCAGCGCACGCCGGCTGTTATTGACCTGGGGCCGGGCGTTGCTGGCGCCGCGGAGGATCAGCAACCTGCGTCAGCTGGGCGATGTTCTGGGCGCCGATCTGAGGCATGAGATCGAAGTTCTCAATCAAAGTCTGTATGCACCGGCCGGCGCACAATGGCGGGGTCAGGCCCTGTGGTCACTATGCCAGCAGCTGGAAAAAGACACGCTACAACAACGAGACCAGGGTAGCGCAGGATTGTTACCGCTAAACCCGGCGCCCTAACAGTATGCGCCGAACGGGCATGACCCCCAATTTATGTCATCCCGCGGCTCGACCCGATGCGTCGGACCGGCGGGATCCAGGGGCCTCTAGACCCTTACTGGATACCGCGGTCAAGCCGCGGTATGACAGGTAACATCGTCATCCCCGCGCAAGCGGGGATCTCATAACGGCGCCACATGACAAGATTCCGCTAAGTCGGACCGCGGCTTACGCGGGATGACAGGTATGCAGAGCCGGGCACATGACCAACAAGCCCTCGCGACGAGAATGCAACTCGGTTAGACTGCGACAGTTCAAGCGCCATTACTGATGCCATGCAAGCGATCGAAAATATTGATTTAATCCTGGTGGTTGCCGGGCTCGCAGGCTTGTTGCTCGTTGGACTGCTGTACAGTTTACGTCAGTACCAGAATGCCAACCGCGAGTTGCAAAGCCGGCTCGAAACCAGTCAACACAACGAGCACTCGTTGCGCGAAAGCTTGCACGAGTCCGAAAAAAATACCCAGGAAAAACAGCTGCTGCTCGAGAAAGAACGTGAACTCGGTGCGCAGAAAATCGAGCAGTTCGAAGAAAACCGCCGACAACTCAAGATCGAATTCGAAAACCTGGCGAACAAGATTCTCGAAGACAAGGCCCGCGCCTTCGACAAGACCAACAAGGATTCCCTGGAAGCACTGCTAAAACCATTTCGCGAGCAGGTTGAAGGCTTTCAGAAACGCGTCAATGACGTGCATAGCGAATCGGTCAAGGGTAATGCCGCGCTCGAGAGTGAAATCAAAAAGGTGCTCGAAGTCGGTCTGAAAATGGGTAGCGACGCGCAAAACCTGACCGAGGCACTCAAGGGCGATTCGCAAAAACGCGGTAGCTGGGGCGAGACCCAGCTTGAGAAAACCCTGCAGATGAGCGGCCTGATCGAATTTGATCATTACGAAAAGCAGACTTCGATGCAGGATGCCGAGGGCAAGCGCAAGCAAACCGACTTCCTGGTCAAGTTGCCGGACGACAAGCACATCGTCATCGATAGCAAGGTCTCGCTGGCGGCCTATGACCGTTTGGTCGCGGCTGACAGCGACGAACAGCTTGAACTCGCCTTAGGCGAACATGTAAAAGCGGTAAAGCGTCATATTGAAGATCTCGCGAGCAAGGATTACACCAATCTCGCCGGCATCCGCAGCCCGAGCTTCGTATTGATGTTTATGCCCATCGAGCCGGCCTTTATCGAGGCGCTCAAGTACGAAAAGGATCTCTTTGCCTATGGCTACGAGCGCGGCATCGTGCTGGTATCGCATACCACGCTGATCCCGATCCTGACCACGGTCGCCAATCTCTGGTCGATGGAACGCAGCACGAGTGAAGCCCGCGAGCTCGGCGACAAGGCGGGTGATATTTACAACCAGGTGCGCAAGGTTGCCGAACGCCTGGCTAAAATTGGCGGCAGCCTGAGTGCAGCGACCAATCACTATAACGATACGGTCAGGGCGCTGAGTGGTCGGCAGGGCTTGCGCGGCAAGGTCGAGCGCTTTGCCGAAATGTCGAGTAAAGTGACCAAAGCGATACCTGAAATCGAACCGCTGCACAATGATTTTCAAAGTGAAAGCCTGGAGCTGCTGGCTGAACCCATCGAGTCCGAAAACGAACCTGTCGAAATCGGCAGCGAGAGTCCCCCCGACAACTTGAAAAAACACTGAAAACCCCCTATTTAACAGGGATTAAAACCGATTGTTAATCATGTGAAGTACCTCGACTACTATCAAATTCTGGGCGTCTCCCGCGACGCTGATAAAAGCGACATCAAGAAGGCGTATCGCAAGCTTGCGCGCAAGTATCATCCTGATGTCAACCAGGCAGCGGACGCGGAAGAAAAGTTTAAAGAGGTCAACGAAGCCTACGAAGTGCTCAAGGATGCGGACAAGCGCCAGGCTTATGATCGCTTTGGTGCCGACTGGAAGCATGGGCAACAATTCGATGATGGCGGTTTCAGCGGTGGTTTCCAGGGCGGCAGCTACAGTAGTGGTGGTTTCAGCGGCGGCGACTTCAGTGATTTCTTCGAATCTATTTTTGGCGGTGCACAGCAACAGCAGCGCGCGGGTGGCTCGCCGTTTCAGCAGGGTCGTCAACAACCAGGGCGCGGTGCGGATCTGCAACTGAAGCTCGATATCAGTCTCGAGGAAGCTTTCAACGGGGGCAGTAAAACGATCCAGTTTGCTAAATCCGCGGATTCAAGCGAAATGAAAAAACTCAAGATCAGTATCCCCAAAGGGGTCAGCAACGGGCAGAAAATTCGCCTCGGCAAACAGGGGCAGGCGTCACCCTATGGTGGCGAAGCCGGTGATTTGTATCTCGAGATGAATGTCCTGCCACATCGGTTGTTTCGACTCGAAGAGCGTGATGTGATCCTGCGGTTGCCGTTGACACCGTGGGAAGCCGCCGAGGGTGCCAATCTGAAAGTACCTACCCTGTCCGGATCGGTCGAGCTCAAGATCAAGCCGGGGATGCAGTCCGGTCAGAAAATGCGACTCAAAGGCAAGGGTATGCCCGGGCCCACGGCTGGCGATCAATTCGTTGAAATCATGATTCAGACGCCGCCCGCCGATAACAAGGCGGCGAAGGAGTTTTACCAGGGCATGAAAGCCCAGTTCGATTTCAATCCGCGTCCGTTTTAACCCCGGTAATATGAAATTCCTGCTGCCGGGTCTGCTGCTACTGGTGCTGTTCGCACCGCTACAGGCCGCCTTGCCGGTGGCGGTGGACGGACAGCAACTGCCGAGCCTGGCGCCGATGCTGGAACGTGCCACGCCCGCGGTGGTTAATATTGCAACCCGCGGTAAATCGCGTCGCCGGGTCGAATTACCCCTGCCGCGGGATCCCCTGTTCAGACGCTTTTTTGACGTGCCCAGCATCGAGCGCGTGCTGGAAACGACAAGCCTGGGTTCGGGGGTGATCGTCGACGCCGAGAATGGTCTGATCCTGACCAATTTTCATGTCATCAAGGATGCCTATCAAATTAACGTGACCCTGACCGACGGGCGTGAATTGAGCGCCGATATTATCGGTCGTGATGCGGATACGGATATCGCGGTAATCCAGGTTGCCGGAGAAAATCTTACCCAGATCCCGATGGCTGATTCGAGCGCGCTGCGCGTCGGTGATTTCGTGGTTGCGATCGGTAATCCCTTCGGGTTGGGACAAACTGTAACCTCGGGTATCGTTTCCGCGCTCGGACGTTCCGGCCTCGGCATTGAATCAATCGAAGATTTCATCCAGACCGATGCGTCGATCAACCTGGGTAACTCGGGTGGCGCACTGGTGAATTTGCGCGGTGAACTGGTTGGTATCAACACCGCGATCTTCGGTGCCGGTAACCAGGGCAGTATCGGTATCGGTTTTGCGATCCCGATTAACATGGCGAACGACATCATGCGCCAGTTGATTGATCATGGCGAAGTCAAACGCGGTCGACTTGGCGCCCAGGGACAGGATCTGACCGTGCCGCTCGCGCAAGCCTTTGGTATCGAACGCAGTAACGGCTTTATCGTCACCCAGATTGAAACCGGTTCGCCGGCAGACAAGGCCGGAATCGAGGTTGGCGACGTGATCGTCGCGGCGAACGATAAACCGATTCGTTCTTCGCGCGACATGCACAACCTGGTCGGATTGCAGCGCCTGGGGGAAACCATCGAGCTGGTCCTGTTTCGAAACGGTGCCGAAGTGACTTTGCCGGTAAAAATACAGCCGATCGAAATCAATAAACTCGGCGGCGACTTGATTCATCCAAAGCTTGCCGGCGCCACTATCGGCGAAATGCGCGAGCAACATTTACAACGCGGGCGTGTCGATTACCTGGAAGTGATGAGGGTTGAGCAGGGCTCCAGTGCGCAGGAGTCCGGGTTCAGAGTAGGTGACATCATTTACTCGATCAACAAGCAGCTAACCCGCACTTTCGATGAAGTGTTCGCCCTGATGGAAGCTAACGGCAAGGGTATGATCATGAATATTCAGCGTGGTAATCGCGAGCTATATATCCTGTTAAAGTGATAGAATTTCCGGCATGAGTAAATTAACCCATTTCAACCAGGCCGGTGAAGCCCATATGGTCGATATCGCGGACAAGTCATCGACCGCGCGCCGGGCGATTGCTGCCGGCCGAATCGTGATGCAGGCGGAAACCCTGGACCTGATCCGGCAGGGTAAGCACAAGAAAGGCGATGTGCTCGGCGTGGCGCGTATCGCCGGCATTATGGCCACCAAGCGCACCGCTGACCTGGTGCCGATGTGTCATCCGCTGGCCCTGACCCATGTGGCGGTCGAATTTGATGTGGATGCCGATGCTAACGCTATCGAATGCACGGTGACCGCGGAAACCACGGGTCAGACCGGGGTTGAAATGGAAGCGCTCACCGGGGTGCAGGTAAGCCTGCTGACGATTTACGACATGTGCAAGGCGGTCGATCGCGGCATGGTGATCAGTGATGTACGCCTGCTCGAAAAATCCGGCGGCAAATCCGGCCACTGGAAACGCGACTGATCTAGCAAGTCACCCCCTTTTTCATTTCCCCAGCCGTTCCCTTTCTTAACTGTCATACCGCGGCTTGACCGCGGTATCCAGTGGCCTCTAGACCATTGCTGGATCACGCCGGTCCGACGCGTCGGGTCAAGCCGCGGGATGACATAAAAACGGACCGCGGTACGACAGTTAAGAAGACGGGAATGATTTTTTAACAGGCTAACCCTGCGACAACAGGCTGCGCAGATCGATTACCGCGGCATTCGCGCGCGAAATGTAGGAAGCCATAACCAGTGAATGGTTGGCAAACAGGCCGAAACCACTGCCGTTTAAAATCATTGGACTCCACACCGCCTCCTGGGTTGACTCGAGTTCACGGATGATCTGACGCAGGCTGATCAATGCATTCTTCTTTTGCAGCACCGATTCAAAATCGAGCTCCACCGCTTTGAGCAAATGTACCAGCGCCCAGGCGGCGCCGCGGGCTTCGTAGAAAACATCGTCGATTTCGGTCCACGCCGTCTTGACTTCTACCTGGCTGCTGGTCTGGGTCGACTGCACTGCGTCCGCGTCTCCGGCGAGATCGGTGTTGAGCCGCGTCTGTCCGACGCTAGCACTCAGGCGTTGCGACAGGCTGCCGAGGCGCTTTTCCACCTGCCCGAGCCATTCCTGCAGGTTATCTGCGCGAGCGTAGAACTGCGCGTCGGGATTGCCAGGGTTCTGCAGGCGTTCGAGATAACGGTAAAGCGCATCGATGCCTTCCTGGTAAACATTTTCCGTGGCCGGTAAAAACCAGGACTGGTTGTCGAAATGAAACTTGGGTTCGGCGATGATCAAGTCCTCGTCTTCGGTCGACTGTGACTGCGAACGACTGAAATCGCTGCGCAGCGAGCGTGTCATGTCGCGTACCTGCACCAGCACACCGAACTCCCAGTTGGGGATGTTATCCAGCCAGATCGACGGTGGCATGATGTCGTTGCTGAGATAGCCGCCGCGTTTGTTGAGTAGCGTCTCCATCGCGGAAATCGTCACGCTGGTGGTATAACTGCCAGTGGTCAGTCGCGACTCGGTGGCCGGTGCGTGCTCGACTGCGGCCGCTACGACGTCAAAGGCATCGGGTTCATCGCTCCAGTACCAACCAACTACCAGTAATAGCAGCACCAGCAGCGCAATCGGCAGCGCTAACCACCCGAGATTGCCCGTATCGGAGGAACGCTGATTGCCTAATTGTCTGGCGCGGTCAGCCCAGTCACCCAGTTTATCTCTCATGATCTTGTATCAATGTCCGTTTCATGCCACATTAGCTTCATTATTTCAGATCAAAGCTAAGGTATAAAGCTACTCCGTCATTATGAAGAAAATCATTCGTTATCTCGTTATCGGTCTGGGCGCTGCAGTTGCCTTCCTGATTGCCGTCGTAGCCATATTTGTCGCGGTGTTCGACGCCAACGCCTACAAGCAGGACTTGACGGAGGTGGTGCGCGAGGCCACCGGCCGCGAGTTGCAGTTTCACGGTGATGTCGACCTGACCATTTTCCCCGCGCTCGGCATGAAACTCGGTGCGATGAGTTTTTCCAACGCCGCGGGCTTCGGCGAGTTGCCTATGGTCAAGGTCAAGGAGGCGAGCATCAGCGTCGATGTTGCGTCACTGATCAGTTTTGCTCCCGAAATCGATAAGCTGGTGTTGCGTGATCTCGAGATCAATCTGATCAAGAACAAGGCCGGGGTCAATAACTGGGACGACCTGGTGAGTAAACCCGCGCCCGGGGCCGCGACAGAAGCGGCGCCGACTGAATCCGGTTTCGAGATAAAGGGCGCGTTTGGCGGCCTCGATTTACAGAATATAAAATTGCTCTGGCTCGACGAACAGGCGGGTACCGAGTTTCGCATCATCGATCTCGATGTCAGCACCGGACGTATCGTGCCGAATGAAGCCTTTCCAATGACGCTGCATCTCGATGCCAGCGCCAGTGGCGAGCTTGACATCATCTTCGATCTCCAGGCAAACGTCGAATACCTGATCGAGCAGCAACAATTAACCCTCGACAGCATGGCGCTGGCACTCAACGAGTTTCAGGTCGGAGGCAGGGTACAGGTCAGCAACTTTGCCAAACCCGCGTTGAGATTTGATCTCGCTACGGAGAATATCGATGTCGATGCCTTGCTCGGCACGCCACCGGCAACTGGCACTGAGGCACCGGCCACGTCTACATCAGCTGGCGGCGCCAGCGAAGATGTGGAAATCAAGTTACCCATGGAGGTCCTGCGCGATCTCGATATCGACGGTGGCTTTAAGATCGGGCAAGTGAAAGTACAGAACCTGCGCATGAACGAGGTCGATATCAAGGTAACCGCGAAAAACGGGCTGGTGTCACTCAAGCCGGTCACGCTGAACACCTATGACGGCACGGTCGAAGCCGCGGTGGTGATCGATGTTAAAGCAGACAAGCCGAAGTACAGCGTCAGCAAAACGATCCAGGGTGTCCAGGTTGGCGACCTGCTCAAGGATTATTCCGGCAAGGACCCGATAGCCGGACTGCTCAATGCGAAAGCCGACCTGACCACTAGCGGCGAATGGCTGAGCAAGCTGAAGCTCAATAGCAACGGTACGATGCAGCTCGAGTTTCTCGATGGTGCGCTGAATGGTTTTAACCTGCGCCAGTCGATCGACACCGCCAAGGCCAAATTCAGTGGCAAGGACGCACCGGCGAATGAAACACTGAAGACCGATTTCTCGTCGCTTACCATCAGTGGCGTTATCCGTAAAGGTGTGTTTTCAAGTGACGACCTAGACCTGCAGGCACCGCTGTTGCGGGTTGGTGGCGAAGGCAGTGCCAATCTGAACAGTGAAATGGTCGATTACCTGGTCAACGCCAAGCTGGTCGGTAGCATTGAAGGGCAGCAGGGCGATTCCGCCGATCAACTCGCCGGGCTTGAGATTCCGGTGCGCATCAAGGGTCCGTTTAGCGATCCGGAAATCGACGTGCAACTCGATGCAATGCTGAAGGCGAAAGTGGACGCGGAAAAGGAGAAGCTCAAGGCTGAAATTGCGAAACAAAAAGCCGAGCTCGAAGCGCAACTGGCAGCGGAAAAAAAAGCGCTGTCCGAGTCTAAAAAACGCGAGCTGGAAAAGAAAATGGAAGTCGAAAAGGCGAAAGCGAAAGACAAGCTGAAAAACCTGTTTGACTGAATGGATGCCGATGCGGCCGGTTTCGCCAACCGGGTACTGGCCTGGTATCGGCGCTACGGTCGGCGCGATCTGCCCTGGCAGCACAAGGATGCCTACCGTGTCTGGCTCTCCGAAATAATGCTGCAGCAAACCCAGGTCAGCACTGTCATTCCCTACTACCAGAATTTTCTCGAGCGGTTTCCGGATATTGAACAACTCGCCGATGCCAGCATCGATGACGTGCTGCAACACTGGCAGGGACTGGGTTACTACGCCCGCGCGCGCAACCGGCACAAGGCCGCAGGGGTTATCCGCGATCAACAC
>JBATHL010000329.1:0-2804 GCA_049666745.1 Gammaproteobacteria bacterium | reverse complement strand
CCAATTAAGGTGCAATTTAAGGTGACAGTTAACCTAATTAATCTCTGTGCCAAGATTAATTAAACTATCATTTTATCTCACCTTCAATCACAGGCCCGATCCGGACATTTGTAAATTTTTATATATCGTTGGCTATAGCCTTAACCATCCAATCTATTTTAACTGCTTGAACATCGAGCTAACTGCATAATCGAGTCGTTGCCTGGTGACCTCCTGGTCCGGGTTCTGCTGGACCTCGGCAGTGGCTATGCCACCCCAGATAGCGAGGCCGGTCTGGGCATCTATCAGTATTACGGTGAGCGCACCCATGGGTACATTTTCCAGTGTTTCCAGTTTGCTATCCGGGTCGGTCTTGATTTCCATGGTCGCCATGTCGATGCCCGCGGCGAAAGCGACGATAAGGTCCGGGCTGGATGAAGATTCGGTCATGCCATGCTTGCGCAGTTCGCGGTCGATGAGGAATTTGATTTCGGCGTCCATGTCGAACTGTGGCGGTTCCCACTGACCTTCAGGGTCATAGACGATCGCGGCGGAACCCAGCCAGGTGTAGGTGGAGTAGCCTTTGAGATTCGCTTTGGGGTCGACGTCGGTATCGACCATTATGTCTTTGGTGACGCTGCTGGCACAGCCGGATAGCAATAACAATGCAGCCGACAGGGCGATAAGATGTTTTTTCATGGTTTGGTTCCAATAATTCCTTGTAAGTGATTTGAAGACTTTATTTCCAGCTTTAACCGGGACTCCGGTTACGGCACGCGACTATAACGACAGGTCTGCGAAAGTGCAATATGTGACCGATACGCTTGAGCGTTAACTGAAAACTTACGCCTGTCTGCACTACTTGCGGGCACAGACAGAGGTCGGCGCCGGTTAAATATCTATGTCCCTTTTTCCTCTAGTCAGTGGAATCGTTATCCTTGTCAACCGGTTTGAAATACAGCCAGATCAGCAGGCCGATAAACAGGAAGACTTCGATATTCATCACGGTGTCCAGTAATCCTTTCATAATATTCAAACCTCGAATTCTTTTTTCAGCGTTTTCAGCAGGCACACCACGAGTAGCAGCACCACGAATACAAAGGGCAGCGAACCCAGCGCGATTATCGATTTTATCGCGCTCATGTCTCCCGACAGGATCATGACATAGCCGAGTGCACCGAGAATGACACCCCAGACCAGTTTGATTCTCGCGCTTGGATTCAGATCACCCCCGGTGGAAAACATCCCCAGCACGAAAGCCGCACTGACGACGCTGGTCACGATGAACAAAAATGCCGCCACGATCACCAGCGAGATGGTAATTATGGGTAACGGAAAACTCTTCAGCATGAAGAATGTGACCGCGCTGACGTTGTTTCTGACCACGTCCATTATCTCGGAACCTTGACTTAACACGGCGTGAAATCCGGCGCCGCCGAATATGCCGAACCACAGCATGGAAAAAACGGTCGGGCCGAGAATCACGCCGAGGATAAATTCGCGAATGGTTCGGCCTTTGGATATACGTGCGATAAACACGCCGACAAACGGGGCCCAGGCAATCCACCAGACCATGTAAGTCAGGGTCCAGGACTGGAACCAGTTACCAATATGTTCATCCATGAAGGTAAAGGTACGAAATCCCTGTGGCAGCACTTTAGCGAAATACTCGCCGATGGCACTGGTGACGCCTCCCATCAGGTAATGCGTGGGACCGGCCAGCAGAATAAAAATCAGCAGTGCACCGGCTACCGCCATCGCGGTGTTGGATAGCTTCGCCATGCCGGTGCTCAGATCGACTACCAGGGGCGGAAAGTAGGCCGCACACAGCACGAAAAACACTACGGTGGTCAGGCCGAGGCCGGTGCCGCTGAGATTGAACAGCGTGTCGATGCCGTCCTTGACCTGGAATACGCCCATCGCAATCGAACCGCCGACACCAATGGCAATCGCGACGATGGCGAGCAGGTTACTCAGCCAGCCGACCAGGTCGGTAACCCGGTTGCTGCCGAAGGTATCGATGATCGGCGACCCGATCAGGCTGGGGCAGCCGCGTCTGAAACCGAAGTAAGCGATCACCAGCCCGGTCAACGCGTATATCGCCCAGGCGTGCAGGCCCCAGTGGAAATTGGTGACAAACAAGGCCATGTTTGCCGCCTGCCCCGGGGTTGCATATTCCCTGATCAGGTCAAAGTGGGTGAGTGGTTCGGCGGTTCCCCAGAACAGCAGGCCGACACCCATGCCGGCGGCGAACAACATCGTCAGCCAGGAAATCGTCGAGAATTCAGGTTCGTCGTCGTCCTTGCCGAGCCTGATAGCACCGTAGCGCGATAGCGCCAGCCAGATGCTGACGATCAGCATGAAGGATACCGCCAGCATGATGAACCAGGCCCGGCTGATGAACTGGACGTGGACCAGTTGTGCTGCTTTCGCCGCAAGTCCCGCGGTATCGATCAGGCCCCAGATCGATACCGCGCCGGTGATAATCAGTGCGGTGATCAGCAGGGGGCTGGTAAAAGCGGATTTTTGGCTAACTAATGCCGCATGATCACCGGAGGGCGAATTGTTTGAATCATGATTGTTCATTGGCCTTACTTATATGCCTCTCGGAACATGCGGAAACAGGACGACTGACGACAGGGCCCAAGTTTGCGCGAGCCGATTCATTTAGGCAAGTTTCGGGCAAACTATTCATTACTGTCTTCGTATTTTGCTAGCGTCTTGACGTTATAACGTTAAGACGCTAGAGTTGCGCTATGAGTGAAACCACCCTAAAAAGGGCCACCGTTTACTTCGACCCATACCTGCATCGAGCGCTGCGCCTG
>JBATHL010000328.1:0-1754 GCA_049666745.1 Gammaproteobacteria bacterium | reverse complement strand
TCTCTACCCTGGTCTGCCATATACCTTATAATTAATCCCGGAGTCGGCCAGACAGTCGCCCCGTTCGCGGGGAGGAAAGTCCGGGCTCCACAGGGCAGGGTGCCAGGTCACACCTGGGAGGCGCGAGCCTATGGAAAGTGCCACAGAAACTATACCGCCGGCTTCGTTCGCGGAGCCGGTAAGGGTGAAATGGTGCGGTAAGAGCGCACCGCGCGGCTGGTAACAGGCGTGGCAGGGTAAACCCCATCCGGAGCAAGACCAAATAGGGGAACATACGTGCGGCCCGCACGGTTCCCGGGTAGGTTGCTTGAGGCATACGGTGACGTATTGTCCAGATGAATGGCTGTCCACGACAGAACCCGGCTTATCGGCCGACTCCTTTTTTTATTTTCGGGTGCCCCGGGATGTGATGATCCTGAAGCTGCAGGGATGCAGTGCGTCAGGTACCTGATAATTTCTTCCGCGTTTCTATGCAAATCATTAGCTTATAAGCACAAAAATGGCACCCGGGTGCCAAACCAAGTATATTTAGCGTATTGATAACATTTCTGAATTCGGGATGACACACAAGCTTTATATAAAAACACACGGCTGCCAGATGAACGAGTACGACTCGTCCAGGATGGCGGATGTGCTGGTGGATTCGCACCAGCTTGAAGTTACACGGGATCCCGCGGTGGCCGATGTACTGCTCCTCAATACCTGCTCGATCCGTGAAAAGGCGCAGGAGAAGGTATTCTCTGAACTGGGTCGCTGGAAGGAACTGAAAGACAAACGCCCGGAACTGGTGATTGGTGTCGGCGGTTGCGTGGCCAGCCAGGAAGGGGACGCCATTCGGGCAAGGGCCCCGTATGTCGATATCGTGTTTGGCCCCCAGACCCTGCATCGTTTGCCGCAGATGCTGGATGAGACGCGCCGTGCGCGGCAGCTGGTCATTGATATCAGTTTTCCCGAGGTTGAGAAATTCGACTGCATGCCACCGCCCAGCGTGGAGGGGCCAACGGCCTTTGTCTCCATCATGGAAGGCTGCAGCAAGTATTGCAGTTTTTGCGTGGTGCCCTATACGCGCGGTGAAGAAGTCAGCCGGCCCTTTGATGACATTCTTGCCGAGGTTGCCGGGCTGGCCGGGCAGGGTGTTCGCGAAGTGACCCTGCTGGGTCAGAATGTGAATGCCTACCAGGGTGAACAGTACGATGGTGAGATCGCCGACCTTGCGCTGCTGATTACCTATATCGCGGCCATTGATGGGATCGATCGTATTCGCTACACAACCTCACACCCGCAGGAAATGAGTGACAGCCTGATCCAGGTGTACGCAGAGGTCCCCGAACTGGTGGGTCACCTGCACCTGCCGGTACAGAGTGGTTCGGACCGCATACTTGCAGGCATGAAGCGTAATCACACGGCGCTTGAGTATAAAGCCACCATCCGCAAGCTGCGTGAGGCGCGTCCCGGTATCAGCCTGTCGTCCGATTTTATTATTGGCTTTCCCGGTGAAGGGGCTGCGGAATTCGAGCAGACCATGGACCTGATCGAGGCGGTCGGGTTTGACCAGTCCTTCAGTTTTATCTACAGCCAGCGTCCGGGTACGCCCGCAGCGGATATGCCGGACGATGTGCCTGTCAGTGAAAAGAAGGCGCGACTGGCGCGGCTGCAAAAACGCATAAATGAAATGGCGGCTGAAATCAGCAATGCCATGGTCGGGAATATTGAACGTATTCTCGTGGAGAAGGTGTCACGTAAAAGCAATGAGC
>JBATHL010000327.1:0-29129 GCA_049666745.1 Gammaproteobacteria bacterium | reverse complement strand
CTTGCAACGGTGGCGTTATTGCGAGGTCCCGATACGTCAACCCAGCGTGCGCTGGGGGGCCGCTTTCGCGGGGACGACCCCCTAGCGAAGCTAGTGGGTCGCTTTGTCGCCCCAGATTTCGGTAAGGCGCTGATCACGGCCGCATCCCCAGCGGTAATACTTGTAGCGCACCGGGCTTTTCTTGTAATAATCCTGGTGGTACGACTCGTTGCCCTTGATCGGGAAGAAGGTCGTCTGTGGCAGAATCGGCGTTACCACGACCTGGTCCGGAAACATTTCAACGACCTGTTGTTTCGACTTTTCCGCGATCGCGAGTTCTGCGTCGTCAGCAACAAATATTGCCGCGAGATAGCTAGGCCCCTTATCGCAAAACTGCCCGCGTGCATCGAAGGGATCGTGGTTGACCCAGAAATGATCAAGAATTCCCTGGTAGTCGATAATTTCAGGATCGTAAGTGATTTCGACCGCCTCGTAATGCCCGCTATGATCTCCTTTGTAGGTCGGGTCCGGATGCGAGCCGCCGGTAAAGCCCGAAACCACCTCGCTTACCCCGTCGAGCTTTTCATAGTCGGACTCCATGCACCAGAAACAGCCACCCGCAAGGATAGCAGTGGCGGCAAAAGCAGGTTGACCGACTACGATCAGGATTGCGACGATCGTCGCCATCAATGGATTTTTCATTATTTATTCCTCGGAAACAGTCGTTATGACCATTTGCCACGCGACGAGTTCAACGAGTATATTCGGTGATCGATACATCTAGTGAATAAAAGGCATGATCACCATCAGATTTAATCGATCGGAATTCGCGATTTCACTCACAGCATGGAATTCGAATCAGGTTTAGTTGTCCAGGTTTATGATGAGCTCAAATTTCACCCTCCCGCTGCGCTGGTTAGCGCTGGTGTTCCTGTTAGGAGCAACGGGTTGCGCAAATATCCAGCCACCGCAGCGCGATCATCTCGACTCAAGCAACGCTCGGCTGGCGGAGTGTGCGCGCTGGTTCGCGGCGCTGGACGAGACCGTATCGCGTGATGGTGTTACCGACATCGCTGCCCGGCGGGTGGTGGGATTCCCCTATTTACGAATCGACCGCTTCCTCGCCGCGACGAAGGATTCCGCACAAAGCGATCGACAGGTTTACCGGGCCTGGATGGAGCGAATGCGCACGCTGGACGCCGACGGCCGTCGAGTCGAGATCGCGAATTTGTCAGCCACGGGGATCGACGACATGGCTGCTGGTGGCCGCGATGAGGCTGTTTTGCGCTCGGAGGATTGCGCCGAAGTTTTACTCTCCGCCGACTACTCCAACCCTGCTGCCGCAGCCGAGCTCTATCGGCGCGCGTTCGTCCCCGATGATTACAGCAAGCTAAAGCGAACGTTCGGCCTTTACGAACTGACTCGACTACCTTTCTACGCCGGCGTTCAGGCCTGGCAGGACCAGGCTAGCCAAACATTCGTCGAAGCGCGCCAGGGCAAACCGCCGGCTCACCCGGTGCTGCGTTACGTACCTCCGGAGGTTCCCGTGTACACACGCAGAGAGGTCAGCAAGATCCTGGCCCGAGCGAGCAAACATCCCCTGGGCCTGCCGCAACTAACCGACCGGGAGCGGGATCGCCTGTTCGCTACCTACGCGCCGGTTTTCGAAATAGAAACCAGCGGAGACCTGGATCGGATCGGTCGGCTATTCTGGTCGTCGGCAACAACGCCGCAGGTCGACGTGTCACGCCCGGTGGTCTACCGCAGGCTTGGCTACACCCGGGTTGAGAATCGCACGCTGCTACAGTTGGTCTATACGGCCTGGATGCCGGAGCGGCCCCGGGAAGGCAGCCTCGACCTGCTTGGCGGCCATCTCGACGGTATCGTGTGGCGCGTGACTCTGGCGCCCGACGGCGAGCCGGTGTTGTTCGACAGCATTCACCCCTGCGGCTGCTACCACATGTTTTTCCCGACACCTCGCCTGAAGCCCCTGCCAGCCCCGCAGCGCATTCTGGAATGGTCTTTCACTCCGACGACCCTGCCCGCAATCCCGGAGACAGGCCGCCTGCGCGTTATCGTGCAGGCGCGCACGCACTACTTGCGCAATGTGTCGTTTAGCGAATCGGCCGAAGGCGGAGAATACCGGTTTGCTGAATATGACGAATTGCGCACTTTGCCACTACCGGGAGGGGGTTCCCGCAGCATTTTCGGAGCTGACGGCTTGATCGCGGGAACCGAACGGGGTGAGCGTTTTCTGTTCTGGCCGATGGGGATCGCCAGTGCGGGCGCGATGCGCCAGTCGGGCACACAAGCAACGGCATTTGTCGGTCGGCGACATTTCGACGATGCCGATATCTTCGAGAAGCGATTTCGCCTGCGTTACTAGGCAGGAGTGGAGAATCAACAGACCGCGGGTATCTTTGTTATCTGCAAAATCTGTCTTTTCACCTTCCGCCTGGGTCAGATTGACTCATTCTCCGCATATACCTCTCTAACGCCACTGAGCTCCAACCTGTACTCGAAGGCTTATGGTGACAGTTACTTAATCCTGCACTGCAAAATAAGGTAATTGTCATCGAAATTGCGTCACTCAGGCAGATCACGGCCCAGTAGCATGGCGATGAACGTCTCCCGCATGTCTTCAGATCGGTCTCGATAAATCCTGAACTTCGCGTGTTGTGTGGGCGACGCCTGGTTGAGGTCGATGCCCCACATCGGTGTGACGCTGGTTGGCAACATCGAATAGCGAATGTCGATCAGAACCTTGTCACGCCCGGGGTCAGGTGCCACGAAATCATTGGAAAGCCGGTAAAACCGTTCGATGTCGCGCGCGAGCACGCTGTCCCGGGGCAGATCGGGAAGATCCCGCGCGGGCACGAACATGCGTGCCGAGCCGCCCGGGTAAAATCGGCTTGAGCCTGGCCCGACCCGAATCGCGTCGACGTAAAACATATCGCCGCTGTGGTAGACCGAGCGCCACAGGATCAGGTTCGCCAGCGTCGGTTTGACCAGGATTCGCTGCACGTCGTGGCCACGCTGCGCGGCGAGTTCCCGCGCGGACTCGAGTGCGCTTTGATGCTGCCACAGGCCGAGCAGCAGGTAGGCGCCGGCGAACGCCAGGCCGATGCGAGCCGAGCCCGGCTTGTAGTACTTGAAACCGAGGATCAGCGTGATAAGCAGCGCCAGCGTAAACACCGGATCGATGATTGCAATGATGCTCCACGCAATCCGTTCGTCGCTGAAGGGCCACAACAAATGAGTGCCGTAACTGGTGCAGGCGTCGAGCAGGCCGCTGCTGCCATAGCCCAGCAGCGCATAGAAATAAATGCTTTTAAACCCGATACGCTTGCGCAGCAGCAGCCAGAGTATCGACGCGACGATCAGCGCCCCGATGGGGATGAAGATCAACGAGTGCGTAAAATGCCGGTGAAACTCGATGTTGAGCAGCGGGTCATCGCTGGCACCGATCAAAATATCGGCATCTGCCGGTAGTGCAGCAATTAAACCGATTGCCGCTGCAAGGCGAGATTCTTTTTTGTTTGCGACCGACAGCGCCAGCGCACCACCGAGCAAACCCTGGGTTAACGGATCCAATCTTTTTCGTCGTCTACGGGTTGAGCATTCCGGCTACATTACACCCATTGCCTGATACTCGCCATCGGGAATGGTCAGGGTCTGAAGATCAGAGCAGGCGCAGCACGAACGCAGTGCGCACCTCCTCGAGTGGATGAAGCCGACTATGGTCGCAGCAGGATACCTGCCGGGATTCGCATTACTCGGGAAACATCTGTCGACGGGTTTGAGCATTTCTCTGCTCGTGCTCAGCACACTTTTGACGCAACATTTATCGATGGATCAGTATCTCGACGTCCCCTCAAAGACATGAAACAATCACCATGTCAAAAACTCATTTCTCCAGCCCGCACAGCTCCGAGCCGGCACCTATGAATAGACTGGACAGCACTCACAGCAAGTTGATCGGCTATATCCTGTGGATTTTCGGCTTTATCGGTGCGCACCGATTTTATTTCGGCCGTCCCATCTCGGGTACGCTTTACTTTTTCACCCTGGGATTGTTTTTCATCGGCTGGATTGTGGACCTGTTCCTGATCCCCGGCATGGACCGCTCGGCCGACCTTCGCTACAAAAGCGGCAGCAAAAGCTACACCGTCAGCTGGATTTTATTGACTTTTCTCGGCATCTTCGGAATTCACAGGTTCTACCTGGGCAAATGGATAACCGGGCTGATCTGGCTGCTGACGGGTGGCTTGTTGCTGCTCGGCTTACTGTACGATTTATGGACACTCAACGAACAGGTCGACGATATCAATTGCGGTCGTGTTTAACCACCAGGCAGGGTATCTACCGCCGATTTCGTTAGCCGTCCCGTATTGTCCGGTCACAATAACCCCACTGCTTGTACTTTGATGTATGTGCAGACCTCTTTTATGATGCGGATCTTTTATACCGGATGACTACAATGCTCGAAACCAATCAGCCCGCTCCCGATTTCACCGCGA
The DNA here is from genome assembly GCA_049666745.1 of Gammaproteobacteria bacterium. GTDB lineage: Bacteria > Pseudomonadota > Gammaproteobacteria. The sequence goes on along the minus strand of JBATHL010000327.1, from coordinate 24,630 downwards.
TCAACCAGGATGGCGACGCTATCAGTCTTGTACAATATCGGGGTCAGAAAAACGTGGTGCTCTACTTCTATCCCAAGGACGACACCCCGGGCTGTACCATCGAGGCCAACGAATTCAGCGCGCTGATCGATCAGTTCGCCACCGCCGATACCATCGTGCTGGGCGTGAGTAAGGATACTTGTGAAAAACATCAGAAATTTATCAAGAAACACGATCTCAAGATCGATTTGCTGGCTGATACCAGTGGTGAACTCTGCGAGCTTTATGGCACCTGGGGTGAACGCAAGTTCATGGGCAGGACTTACATGGGCATCGGACGCTCCACCTTTGTCATCGATAAGCAGGGCAAGCTGGTCGAGGTCAATTACAAGGTAAAAGCCAAAGGCCACGCGCAGGCCATACTCGAAATCGTACAGGGCCTGACTTAACCGATTTCCCCTTACAGTGATCGGTGGCCTTATCACGCCAGCGAAACTGTTATCAGTTATTTATTCCAGACATTAATACGCTTGCGCGGGTATGACGATAATTGCAGGTGGCGCAGACTGCGCTAGCCTGCAAGCTCGTCCGTGGTCTGAACTTATTGAAAAAAAAGGGAATTTCGCACTTGTGGTATCGCGCTACATCATTATAATCGCGCGCCTGAGTTCTCCCTGCATACCCCTATGACTACCCAACGAAAAAATCTGCGGAATATCGCAATCATCGCGCATGTCGATCACGGCAAGACCACGCTGGTCGACCAGTTGCTGCGCCAGTCCGGCACACTTGACGCGCGGGCCGAGGTCAGCGATCGCATGATGGATTCGAACGATCTCGAAAAAGAGCGTGGAATCACCATTCTTTCCAAGAATACTGCACTCAACTGGCACTACGAAAAGCAAAACCAGGATTACCGTATCAATATCGTAGATACTCCCGGACACGCCGACTTCGGTGGCGAGGTCGAACGTATCCTGTCGATGGTTGATTCGGTGCTGTTGCTGGTCGATGCCGTGGAAGGGCCGATGCCACAGACCCGTTTCGTCACGCAGAAGGCTTTCGCGATGGGATTTACACCGATTGTCGTGATCAACAAGATCGACCGGGACGGGGCGCGACCCGACTGGGTCATCGACCAGGTGTTCGACCTGTTTGACCAACTCGGCGCCAGCGATGAACAACTCGATTTTCCCGTTATCTATGCCTCGGCACTCGATGGCTATGCAAGCGTGGCTGACCAGGATCGCAGCGGTAATATGGAGCCGTTATTTGCGGCCATCATCGAACACGTCGCCCCGCCCGCAGTTGAACTCGATGGACCCTTCCAGCTACAGGTTTCAAGCCTGGATTACGACAGCTACAAGGGCGTACTTGGGATCGGGCGTATCAGCCGCGGACGGGTCACGCGCAACTCGCCGATCAAGATCATCAGCGCCGACGGCAAGATCCGCGACGGACGCATGATGCAGCTTTTTGGTTTCAACGGTCTGCAACGCGTCGAAACCGAAACCGCCGAGGCCGGCGATATTATCGTCTTCTCCGGGATCGAAGAACTTTTTATCTCCGATACCCTCTGTGATCGTAATCACGTCGAAGCACTGCCGCCGTTGAGCGTGGACGAACCCACGGTGAGCATGACCTTCAGCATCAATAGTTCACCCTTCTCCGGCAAGGACGGCAAGTACCTGACCTCGCGCCAGATCGATGAACGCCTCAAGCGCGAATGTTTGCACAACGTCGCCCTGCGGGTCGAGCAACTGGGTGATTCCGACAAGTTCCGCGTCAGCGGCCGTGGCGAATTGCACCTGGGCATCCTCATCGAAAACATGCGGCGTGAAGGCTTTGAACTATCGGTTTCACGCCCTGAAGTCATCATCCGCGAAATTGACGGCGTCGAGTGCGAGCCCCACGAACAACTGACTGTCGATGTCGAAGAACAATACCAGGGACAGATCATGGAGGCACTCGGCAAACGCAAGGCCGATCTCAAGGATATTCTCCCTGATGGCCGCGGCCGCGTGCGCCTTGATTATGTCATCCCGTCGCGTGGCCTGATCGGCTTTCAGTCCGAGTTCATGACCCTGAGCTCCGGGACTGGCCTGATTTACCATGTATTCGATCACTACGGCCCCAGGGTTGAGGGCGAGATAGGGCAACGCCAGAATGGTGTGCTGATTTCGACTGCTGCCGGCAAGGCACTCGCTTATGCGCTGTTCAACCTGCAGGAACGCGGTCGCCTGATGATCGGCCACGCGGAACCGGTTTACGAGGGCATGGTGGTCGGCATTCACAGTCGCGCCAATGATCTCGTGGTGAACCCGCTTAAAGCCAAACAGCTCAACAACATCCGTGCCGCCGGCACCGATGAAAACCTGATCCTGACCAAACCGGTCAAGATGACGCTGGAACAGGCACTCGAGTTCATCGATGACGATGAGCTGGTGGAAGTAACGCCTAAAAGCATCCGCATCCGCAAAAAATTGCTGCTCGAACACGAACGCAAGCGCGCCTCACGCAGCAGCGCGGCCTGATTGCGATTTACCCGGCGCTTTAGTTACAAAGCGCTCGCCTTTATAATTGGGCTGCATCGGCGGGTTGAAATCCCGCGCATGAGATTTACCCGCAGCAGCAAATGAAGATCAACTATTTCGCCTTTGGCTCTAATTTATCGAGTCCGCGCCTGCTGGAACGTATCCCGCTGGCGTCGAAACACTGCGTCGCCACCCTGCATCAGCACCGACTGCGCTGGCACAAGAGCGGGAAAGATCTTTCGGGTAAGTGCGACATCGAATTTACCGGCAGCGTGTCAGACCAGGTTTACGGTGTCGTATACCAGATGACGCACCACGAGAAGCTGGAGCTCGACGTTTACGAAGGCGCAGGTATCGGCTACGAGCGCAGACAAATCAACGTAACCGCGTCGCACGGAGCATCGCTCGACGCCTTTACCTATTACGCGCTCGAAATCGATCGCCTGCTGCAGCCATATCACTGGTACAAGGAACACGTGGTGCGTGGTGCGCTGGAGCACGACTTTCCGCCGCACTATGTCGAGCACATCCGGGCAACCCCTTCGATTGACGATCACGATGACGAACGTCATCATCGGGAGTTGTCAATCTACCTGGAATACTGATGAAAAACATTCTGGTTTTACAGCATATCGCGCTCGAGGATCCGGGCTATATCAAGGACTTGATGGAGGCCGACGGCTGGCAACTAACCCAGATCGAGCTCGATGAGGGTGAGTCCATACCGGGTGACCTGAGCAGTTACGATGCGATGCTGTGCATGGGTGGACCCATGGATACCTGGATGGAAGACGAGTATCCCTGGCTTATCGAGGAAAAAAAACGCATTCATGAATGGGTTGTCGAGATGGATAAGCCGTTTCTCGGATTTTGCCTGGGCTGCCAGTTACTGGGTGAAGTGCTCGGTGGCGAAGTGGCAAAATCCGATCCCGCCGAGATCGGTGTACTCGACATCGACATGACGGCGGCAGCGCAACAGGATGCACTATTCAGTGGCTACCCCGACACCATCAAGGCGGTGCAATGGCACTCTTACGAAGTAAAGAGCCTGGAATCCAATCCCGAGGTCACCGTGCTAGGTTCTTCGGACAGCACGCGTTACCAGATTTTCAAGTATCGCGAGCACGCCTACGCGGTGCAGTTTCACGTCGAGGTCCGCGGCGATACGGTAATGCAGTGGGGTTGCGTGCCAGAATATAAAGCGGCGCTGGAAAATAGCCTGGGGGCAGACGCGCTGGAGAGCTTCGACCGGTCGGCACGCGAACATATGCCTGAAATGAACCGCCTGGCGGCCCTGCTCTACGAAAACTTCAAGTGCATCGTTTAGGCGTCAGACGGGGCCTGTAACCTCGGCATGAAACCGAGCACCCGCACCTTGCCCGGCAGGGTCGGATTGAACAGTCGATTGTGCCAAAAGGTCGCCTGATAGGCTTCATCATCCTGGCCCAGCGAAACCACATCGAAATCGAAGCTGTGCTCCACGCTGTCCTGGGCAAATTTCAAACGACACTGACCGGCCTTGAGCAACGCGTAGGCCAGGTTCGATTCCAGGCTGAACAGGGCCGTCAGTTGATTTTCGAATTCCCTGTCTTCATGGTAATGCAGCTCCGACAGGATACGCAGCCCATTCTTGACCCACTGGCTGGGGTCCGGCGATTTACGCACGATATGGCGAAATTCGTCGGTACGCGCCCGCGCATCCTTCCTGACGATGAGGAAGTTCATGCGGCTTTGTTCATCACCGCCTGAAATCGAGTAAACCCCAGCGCTCATCCCCGGCGTGGGCTGCCCACCCAGCTCACGCATACTCATCTTGCGCAATCGACACTGCCAGGAAATGAAACGCTGATATTGCTCGGTGGTTTCCATTCTCGACCTAGAACAGCCCTTCTACCTGGCCCAGGTCATTGAGTCGAATATTATCCGCCGAGGGCACTCGCGGCAGACCCGGCATGGTCATGATATCGCCACAGACCGCGACGATAAACTCGGCGCCGGCCGACAGGCGAACTTCTCGAATCGGGACTTCATGACCACTGGGTGCGCCCATCAGCGCCGGGTCGGTAGAAAAGCTGTACTGGGTCTTTGCCATACAAACCGGGAAGCTGCCGTAACCATCGGCTTCAAATTTGGCAAATTGATCGCGAACTTTTTTGTCGGCCATGATGTCGTCCGCTCCATAAAGGGTACGCGCTATATGACGGGCTTTCTCCCATAACGGCATGTCGTCGTCGTAAAGCGTATGGAACCGGGCTGCGCCGGAGTCGGCGACCTCGGCGACATGCTGCGCCAGTTCCTGGGTACCCTTACTGCCTTCACCCCAGTGATTGCAGTCGAACGCCTTGACGTCCAGCCCGGCACAGAATTCGCGCACCGCGTCCAGTTCACCCTCGCTATCGGCCGAGAAACGATTCATCGCCACCGTAATCGGCACGCCGAACTGGCCCAGGTTACGGATATGACGACCGAGATTTTCACAACCTTTCCTGACCGCATCGACGTTTTCGCCAGCGAGTTGATCCCTGGCAACGCCGCCGTGCATTTTTAGTGCACGCACAGTCGCAACCAGCACGACTGCATCCGGGCTCAGGCCTGCCTTGCGACACTTGATGTCAAAGAATTTCTCGGCGCCGAGATCGGCACCAAAACCAGCCTCGGTAACCACGTAGTCGGCGAGTTTGAGCGCAGTCTTGGTCGCGATCACCGAGTTGCAACCGTGCGCAATGTTGGCGAACGGGCCACCGTGGATGAAGGCCGGGTTATTCTCCAGGGTTTGCACCAGGTTCGGCATGAAAGCGTCCTTGAGTAAAACCGTCATCGCGCCCGGGGCATTGACGTCACGCGCGTGCACCGGCTTCTGGTCGCGGGTATAACCAACGACGATATTGCCGATGCGCCGACTCAGGTCGTCGAGGTCGGTGGCAAGGCAGAAAATGGCCATGATTTCGGAGGCGACCGTAATATCGAATCCGCTCTCGCGCGGGGTGCCGTTACCCGGGCCACCGAGTCCAATGGTGATATCACGCAGGGTGCGATCATTCATGTCCATGACACGTTTCCAGGTTATGCGCCGCGGGTCGAGGCCGGATTTGTTTTCCCACTGCACATGATTATCGATCAGCGCCGACAGCAGATTATGCGCCGCGCCGATGGCATGGAAGTCGCCGGTAAAGTGCAGGTTGATGTCTTCCATCGGCACGACCTGGGCATAACCACCGCCGGCGGCGCCGCCCTTCATACCGAAACAAGGGCCCAGGCTCGGTTCGCGCAGGCACATGACCGCCTTCTTGCCGATGCTGTTAAGCCCGTCACCGAGGCCGACCGTGGTCGTGGTTTTTCCCTCGCCCGCCGGGGTCGGGGATATCGCGGTAACCAGGATCAGCTTGCCGTCTTTTTTACCCTGCAGCGAATTGATAAATTCCGTGGTCAGCTTCGCCTTGTCGTGTCCATAGGGTTTGAACGACTCAGGCGGAATATCGAGCTTTTGCGCGATTTCCGTAATCGGTTTCAGGGTTGCTTCTCGTGCAATTTCGATATCGCTTTTAGCCATTCTCAGCTCCAGATTCTGGAAATCAACGGATCCGCGCGGCATTGCGAAACCGATAAGGTTGATCCCTGCTTATATTACTAAAGGGATACTAAAAGGCGGTATCATATTGGCTGTGTTAACGGGAAAGTATCGCGAAAGCGACACATAGTTTAGGCGCAGCACGTATCGGCGAATCATTCATCTCGCAACAGAGCTTTGCGAATCGGCGCATAGAGAAATTCGGTCAGCCCGGCAACCGTGATCAATGCGATACCGGACAGTTCACGCACGCCAAGCGGTTCGTTGGCCCAGATGGCCGCGGTGATCCCACCGACACTCAATTCGGTCATCATCAACAGGCCAACGACCCCGGGGTTCAGATGTGGCGCGCCCCAGAAAGCGGCGTAGGCACCAGGAATCACAATAACTGCAATCGGAATAGCCCAGGGCAAAACATCGACAATGGCAGACCAGTCCGGAACTTCTATTTCTCCTGCCATCGGCGATAGCGCCAGTAGCACCGCGGCGATAACCCCGTAAAAGAAGTAGACCGCACAAATCTCCATACTTCGACTACCGTCATCCTTGCGCAGCAATACCGCCGCAACCGCCCATCCCATGGCACCCACCAGCGCCATCCAGTCACCGATATTTTTTGGCCATGGAAAACCCTGATCAACCCCGAACATCACCAGCATCCCGCCGAGGCCGAACATAATCGCAAAAATTCGTGGGACGGTTATAGTTTCTCCCAACACCATGCGGGCCAACAGCAAAGACCAGACCGGGGTCGTGTAATACAACACAAGTCCCCGCACAACCTCGGTGTAAAGCATCGCGTTCGAATAAAACGCGAGCGAAGCTCCGGTTGCTATACCGATAAAATGAAGCTGCCAGCCGCAGCGGGCAATGCGGCGCCAGTTGCGAACAATCCACGGAGAAAACAGGATCAGAGGCACACCGTAGAACATCACCGTGGCCCATGCGTCGGTAACCCCTGCCCTGTCCATACCCCGCAGCGGGACCCAGAACAATCCCCAGGCGACGCCGCTGTAAGCGCAGGCGAGGCTGGCCCGTACTTTCAGGCTAAGGTGAGTGAACATTGTGAGAATTTGCGGATTGAATCAAAGGGGTCAGTGTCGATTTAATTTTCAGGCCCCGCTCTTACCAGGCCAATTGGATTCAATCGACACTGACCCCTTTGATAAGGTATTCCTAGCAATCCAGGGTGTTTTCACGTTCCCATGAGCTCAGGTGCGACGCGTAGCTGTCCCAGGCCTGCATCTTGAGCTTGACGTAAGCATCAACCAACTCGTCGCCGAGACCTTCGCGAATCACCTTGTTCTTATCCAGCTGGCGAATCGCATCGAGCAGGTTCAGCGGCAGCATGCGCGCGCTCTTGGCGCGATGCCCTTCCTCGTACATATTGAGATGGGTCGGTTCGCCCGGATCGCGCTTGTTGGTGATGCCATCGAGTACCGCCGCCAACACGCCTGCCTGCATCAGGTAGGGATTGGCCGCGCCATCCATCAGGCGCAGTTCGAAGCGCCCGTCTTCCGGCACGCGAATCATATGGGTGCGGTTATTGCCAGCGTAAGTCACCGCGTTCGGTGACCAGGTCGCACCCGACATGGTGCGCGGCGCGTTGATGCGCTTGTAGCTGTTGACCGTCGGATTGAAGATCGCGGCCAGGTCGGAGGCAGAGTGCATGATGCCGCCAAGCGCCTTGTAGGCAAGTGGCGACAGCCCTAGGCCGCGGGGATCTTTGCGCATAGTCTCGAACAAATTTTTCTTGCCCGCGCGATCCCACAGCGAGACATGCGCATGGCAGCCGTTGCCGGTTAAATGCGTGAATGGCTTGGGCATGAAGGTCGCGCGCATACCATGCTCTTCGGCGATCGACTTGACCATGTACTTGAAGAACACGTGCTTGTCGGCGGTTTTCAGTGCGTCGTCGTAATCCCAGTTCATTTCGAACTGGCCATTGGCATCCTCGTGGTCGTTCTGGTAAGGATTCCAGCCAAGCTTGAGCATGCAATCGCAGATTTCGCCGACCACCGGGTACTGGCGCATCAGGGCCAGTTGATCGTAGCAGGGCTTGGCCTGGGTATCGGCATCGTCTGCCAGTTTAGTGCCATCGGGAGTGATCAGGTGGTACTCACATTCCACCCCGGTTTTCATGCGATACCCCTTCTTCATCGCCTTGGCGAGCTGGCGTTTCAACGCGACGCGTGGCGACGCCTCGACTTCCTTGCCGTCCATCCACAGGTCACCCGCGACCCAGCCGATTTCCGGTTTCCACGGCAGCTGTATCAGGCTGTCCGGATCCGGCACCGCAAACATATCGGGATGCGCCGGCGTCATATCGAGCCAGGCCGCGAAACCGGCAAAGCCGGCGCCGTCCTTCTGCATGCCCTTGATAGCGCGCGCGGGCACCAGCTTGGCGCGCAGTACGCCGAACAGGTCGACCCAGCTCACCAGGAAATACTTTATCTTTTTTGCTTTTGCGATCGCTTCGAGATCTTTAGCCACTTCATACCCCCTTAGGATTTATGGTTATATCGATGCTGGCATTCTATAGCCAACTAGTGCTGATGCAAACTACCCGCCATCGGCACACCCGCGGCGCGCGACACGACCAGCGTAATGGCACGCAGATCCTCGGGTTCCAGATTCTGTACATTGGTTTTCCCGGTGCAGCGCGCCATCATCGACGACTCCGCGGTGAAGGCCTGCAACAGATTTGAACTGCGCTCTTCACGTTCCGCCCCATCCAGGTTGGCATTGAAAACGGGCGTACCACTGGAAATATCAGCGCCGAGCGCGAGCGCCATCGAGGCGCCAACGGTAACCGCGATGGTGCCGAGGGCCAGTATCTTGGCCGCGTCGGTACCGGTGCGTAAACCGCCGAAGTAAACCAGGTCGACCTCTTCTTCACGATCGAGTTCACGCAGGTGCTTCACCGCACGGTGCACAATGGAAATATCAGGTGCACCGGCGAGCTCACCGACGAGCAAGGGCAAGGTATTGGTCGGATCGAGCAGTAGAAAATCAAGGCCCTGCGCCAGTGCAAAATCGACCGAGGCCTCGACATTGCTCGCATTGACCAGCAAACCAGCGGGCTGTTGCGGCCGCGCGCGTGCAACCTCACCGGCCGCGATGGCCTGGTCGGCATTGATCACGATTGCGTCAGCCGATGCATCGACGTCTGCGCTGACGACCTGGATCCATTTGGCTTCTGCGCCGATCGGCGCGTTACCGATGTAGGCGGCGCCATGGGCAGCGATAGATTTCGCCACCGATTGCCGAATTTCTGCGGGTGCGTCGTCAAGGCCGGTCACGGTAAACGGGATATCGAGCTTTAGACTCTGAATGGCGCCGAATTTAGTCGCGGTTACACAGCCTTCACGATACGGATCGATGACCAGCCGTGACAGGTTGGCAGGCAGGAAGACGAGGTCGTCCAGCGTGGCGACATGCTCCTCGGTAAACGGGTTGTCGCGATTTTCGAGTCGCTTTTCGAGAATACTGGATTGTTTGTCGAGATCGCCCGGATTGATCCGCGCCATCGCGAATATCGACTCGCGACTGCCGACGGTATAGTCGGCGGAACCGGTCTCGGCATCGCAGCGGAAGCAGCGCGCGGCTTCCGCTTTTGCTTCCGCCGCGGTATAGGTCGATTCGATTTCCGGGAACTCGATCGGCACCTGGCCGAGGCCATGAAATTGCTGATGCACCCGTGGATTGATCTCCCAGTCCGGGTCGTTGCAAATAGCCACGCGCCGGGTTCTATAGGGGGTACGGTAGGACAGCGGCGCATCGTTACCTTCGAGGAAGGCCTTCATGTAATATGCCGCGCGATGCCCCTGGTACATGGCCTCGACGATGGTCGAGCCGCCAAAAGCGCCGTCACCGGCCGCGAAAACCATGGGATCCCCGGTCGTCATTCCTTCCAGGTCTGTCTTCACGCGGTCCCATTCCATCAAACCCGCATCGTCGAGTTCCGCGCATTCGGTCTTCTGACCGACCGCGGCGATTACCATGCCGCATTCGATGTCATGCTCGGAACCTTCGATGTTGATCGGTCGACGGCGCCCGTCTTCGTCGGGCTCACCCAGTTTGGTTCGTACGCAACGCAAGGCCTTGCCGTCAATAACCTCGACCGGTTGCGTGTTGTAGACAATCTCGATGCCTTCGTCGATAGCGCCCTGTAATTCTTCACGACGCGCCGGCATCGCATCGTAGTCGCGTCGATAAATGACCTTGACGTTTTTAACCCCGGGCAGGCGTTTCGCCACGCGGCAGGCGTCCATCGCGACATCGCCGCCGCCAATAACCAGCACGGTTTCAGGCAGGGTCGGTTTTTCGCCGGCGTTGACGCGGTAAAGGAAACTGACACCGTCCTCGACGTAAGGCGCGGTTTCGCCGGGCACAGCCATCGGCTTACCGACGAAGGCACCGATGGAAAGAAGCACGACATCATGCTTCTGCTTCAATTCATCGAGTGAAACCTGGTCGCCGAGCGCGGTGTTGAGGTGAACCTTGATGCCAGGACAGTGCCCGGTAATGCGATCGATATCCTGCTGCACCGCCGCCTGCGGCAGGCGAAAACGTGGAATACCCCAGAACATCATGCCGCCGAGTTGATCGGTGGCTTCGTACAGGTGCACTTCGTAACCGTCCTCGGCGAGATCGTGGGCCGCGGTCATCCCGGCCGGTCCGGCACCGACGATAGCAATGGTTTTTTCGCGAGTAACCGCAACCGGGGGCAAGGCGTAGCCGGGCCCCAGGGTTTCCAGCACGTAGCGTTTCAGGTTGCGGATTGCGATCGCTCCGTCGCTGTCGGCACGCCGGCAGGCGGGCTCGCAGGGCGCATCGCAGACACGGCCACAGATCGCACTGAACGGATTTGTGGCGTTAATGGCTTCGAGCGCTGCTTCGTTTTTGCCTTCCCAGACGTAGGCTATGTAAGACGGCGCGTCGGTACCAATCGGGCAGGCCACCTGGCAGGGTGCCGGAACATAGTGGATGTCCCTGGTATCGTCCTTCAGATCCGGGCTCGCGGTAATTGAAAATTCAGCTTTAATCACAGTCATGACTATCCCGCCTGCCGATCGAGTATTTCGAGGCCCAGTTCGGGCTGATGCTGCGCGGGATGTTCGGACAGCAGGGGCAATCCGGTGATATCAGCTGCTTCCGGGGTCAAGGCGACGAGATCGTCGCGGCTGACCTTGTGTACGTCATCATAGCCGAGGGCTTTGGTGATCGACGCGATTTGCCAGCGCAGCGATTCGAAGTAGCGATGTATATTTTTCGACTGCAGATCGATGTCGTAGCGTGCCTCGTGTTCCTTGTCCTGGGTGGCGATACCCACCGGGCAGGTGCCGACATGGCATTGCATACAGGCGATACAGCCGCCTGCGATAATTGCCGAGGTGCCAACCGAGGTACAATCCGCGCCCAGCGCGAGCATCTTGACGACGTCGACGCCATCCTTGATACCGCCCATCATCACCAGGTCCATATCGTCGCCGGCATCGATTTCCCGCAGCCCATCGATTGCTTCCTGCACCGCGGACAGAGTCGGTATGCCGACATTTTCGAGCACCTCGGTGCTGGCGGCACCGGTAGAACCCTGTAAACCGTCCAGTTCGACAAAATCAAAACCATCCTTGTAAGCGATCTTGATATCGTCGTTAACGCGCCCAGCGCCCATCTTGATACCGAGCGGCACCTTGTGCATGGTGGCCTCGCGAAATTCCTCGACCTTGATAACCAGGTCGTCGGCGCCGAGTACATCGGGATGCCGTGACGGTGAACGCAAATCGATGCCCTGCGGAATACCGCGAATCGCGGCTAGTTCAGGCGTGACCTTCTTCGCCATCAACTGACCACCCAGCCCGGGCTTGGCGCCCTGCGAAATATAGATTTCGATCGCGTCGGCTCGCTGCATGTCCTTGACGTTCCAGCCGAGTCGCCCCGACAGGCACTGAAAAATCAGCTGGTCGGCTTCCTCGCGTTGCTCGTCGAGCATGCCGCCTTCACCGGTATTTTCGGAGATACCCGACAGACGCGAAGCACGCGCCAGCGCAATTTTGACCGAGCGGCTGAGGGCACCGAAACTCATCGGCGCGATCATTACCGGCATCGACAGGCTCAGAGGTTTGGCGCCGTATCGCCCGCCAACGGTGGTTTTCAGATTGATATCCTTGAGCTGTTCAGGCTTGTAATGTTGCGCGTTGACATCTTTGACGAAGGCAATATCGTTCAGATGCGGCACCGGCTTGGAAGCGCCATAACCGCGAATGCGGTAGCGCCCTACTTCGCCCTTGATCCAGATATCTTCCTGCACCTTGGGGTTCCAGTAATTGCTCGAACTCGACGATACGAAGAAAGGCTGTGGCCGCGCTCGCGGCTCGGAGTTGGCATAACGCAGCTTTTTACCGGCATTGACGACCTTGGTGAAGTCACCCTTGTAATTCATCTTGTAGCGCTCGAGAAACTCCATGATTTCATCGCGCTCACTGGCTTCCATATCGACGACCATGGTGTCGTTGCCAAGACTTTCGATCTTGCCGCCGACAAATATCTCACCGGCACTCATATCCTGGCCAACCTTGGCTGCGCCGTTACCGAGGATGATGATGCGTCCACCGTACATCATGTAACCGGCCATGAAAGCCGCGTTGCCGCCGCAGCACAGGGTACCTGCCTTCATCACCTGTCCGGCACGGCTGCCCATGTTACCGCGTACCACGATTTCAGCGCCGCGAATGGCGACACCCGCGATTGCGCCGGCATTGCCGCCGACCACGACCGAGCCGGAGTAGATATTATCGCCTACGGCCCAACCCGCATTATGTTCGATCTCGTAGTGTGCGCCGTCGGACAAACCGCCACAGAAATATCCGGCGGAACCCCTGACGTTTACCGTAATCGGGTCGACCAGACCGACACCGATATTATGGCGTGCATCCGGATTGATGATTTCGACATCCAGCCCGTCGCGACCACAGTCACGAATCCTGGTATTGGCGTCGGTTATATCGGTCTGGCTTAAATCGATCGTGACCATGTCTGAAAAGTCCCCGGTGCAGGTTCGGTTGAATTGATGGATTGTCCAGGAAACAGCCGGTTCAGGCTGACTTCCTCGGAGGCGATCGCAATCATTTCGTCGGTTTCGTACAACACCATCGGTTTCGCCGCCAGGTTGTCCTTGGCGTAACCGATTTCATTGGCGGTGGACACCAGGAAGGAAAAGGTACCGTCAAGATCCGCAATTGCGGTTTCGAGTACGCTATCGAGTTTCTCTCCCTGCTCGAGCTTGTCGGCGAGATAAACTGCTACCAGTTCACTGTCGTTGTCGGTATGAAAGGTAAAGCCGCGTCGCTCGAGTCGACGACGCATTTTCCAGTAGTTGGTGATCTGGCCATTGTGAACGATGGCGATATCTTCAAATCCTGTCGCCCAGAACGGGTGAGCCGCTTCGGGGCGAACCGCCGATTCGGTCGCCAGACGCACGTGGCCGATGCCATGGGTACCAGTAACTTCACCCACGTGATAGGTCGCGTCGAGTTCGTGTGCGGTGCCGTCGTCCTTGATAATATCGAGCGTATGCCCAACCGAAACCAGTTTGGCGTGTTCCTCGATATCCTTGGTGAACTCGAGCAGGTCACCATCGAAATTGACGGCAATCTGGTAGGAACATCCAACTGATTGCGTGGAGTCGATGGTCGCGCCGTGGCGCGCCAGTAACGTCGCGATACCGTCGATCGCGTCCTGACGGGCCGGCTCTTGAGTCGGCACAATGAAACGCAACTGCAATTGATCCTTGTCTTCACCGTAGAGTGCGAAGCCCGTGCTGTCGGGTCCGCGATGCTGACAGCCGTCGAGCATATCGATCAGTGTTCTGCCGATTTCATGGGTGCCGGCCTGCTTGTATAACACACCTGCGATTCCGCACATGTCAGTCACTCCTGAGTAGGGATTATCAACCGTCCGAGCTTACTCAAGCAGGTTTCCACTGTCAACTGAAATGAAATAATGTTTCCTGTTAGGAAACAACCTAAACAGATGTCGCCTCTGAAATAATGATCGAAAGGTAACGGCAGGGCAGTTTCAGAATCTCGTCCGGCCCGTGTGACGCATCGGCATCGAAAAAAAGCGTGTCACCCGGCTCCAGGGTGTAGGTTTTGTTGGCATGACGATAAGTAACCCGACCTTCCAGCATGTAAATCAGTTCGGTACCCGCGTGTTGAAACACAGGAAACACCTCGGACTGATCATCGATTGTAATCAGATACGGTTCGATGTTGTAGGGCTTGCCAATCGTATGTCCCAACAGTTGATACTGATGCCCGGCACCGGACCCGCGGCGTTCGATCGGCAGGCCCTCCCCGGCCTTGATAAAAGTGACGTCGCGCTGCTCTTCGTAACCGCGAAAGAACGACGTAACGGGAACCTGTAAAGCATTCGCCAGCGAAGTCAGCGTCGCCAGCGATGGTGAGGTCTGCCCGTTTTCTATTTTTGACAACATGCCGGTCGACAACTGCGCCTGCTTGGCGAGTGCCGCGACCGTCAGGTTAAGGCGCTTGCGCGAACTGCGCACCTGCTTGCCTATCGCTATTTCCAGCGCTTCGACACTATGCTGCTGGTGCATCAACGGGTCAGTTTCCGGGTTATTATTCTGCTCGGGCATCGGCGCTTGCTGTCATCTCGATTGGCGACCTATCAAACCTCAGCCGGTAAATTATTGCAACCACTAGAGATTGGTTCGATCTCTCGACGTCGACAAATTGATCCTGCTCAACAAATGACGGGAAATTGATCTGTCTACAGGGGCAATTAGTTGACCATTGCGACGTAATTCCCTACCCTTGAGGGCCATAAAATAACCAGATTCAAAACAAAAATTATCTATCGAAATCAATTAGTTGGAGAATATCATGAGCAAGCGTGTGGCAATCATCGGTGCCGGTCCCAGCGGCCTGGCGCAATTAAGAGCTTTTCAATCGGCCAAAGAAAAGGGTGCAGATATTCCTGACATCGTCTGTTTCGAGAAACAGTCCGACTGGGGTGGCCTGTGGAATTACACCTGGCGCACCGGCCTCGACGAACATGGTGAGCCGGTGCACGGCAGCATGTATCGCTATCTCTGGTCCAACGGGCCCAAGGAGGGGCTGGAATTCGCCGACTATTCTTTCGAAGAACATTTCGGCCGCCCGATCGCATCCTACCCACCGCGCGCTGTATTGTTCGATTACATCATCGGACGGGTCAGTAAAGCCGGCGTGCGTGACTTGATTCGGTTCAATTCGCCAGTGCGTCACGTGAGTTACGACGAACACGAGGGCATGTTTCACGTCACCGCGCAGGATCATGAAAAAGACGTCGAGTACACGGAAGAATTCGATCACGTGATTGTCGCCAGCGGTCACTTTTCGACTCCCAACGTGCCCGAGTTCCCGGGTTTCGATTCCTTCAAGGGCCGCGTGCTTCACGCCCACGATTTTCGCGACGCGATGGAATTCAAGGGCAAGGATCTGCTGATTATCGGCACCTCGTATTCCGCCGAGGATATCGGTTCGCAATGCTGGAAGTACGGTTGTAAATCGGTCACGGTTTCCCACCGTACCGCGCCAATGGGTTACAAGTGGCCGGATAACTGGGAAGAGGTTCCTTTACTGGAGAAGGTCGAAGGTAATACCGCAACCTTTATTGACGGTAGCCACAAGGAAGTCGATGCGATCATCTTGTGTACCGGTTACCTGCATCATTTCCCGTTCATGGCCGAAAACCTGAAACTCAAAACCAATAATCGCCTGTACCCGGTTAACCTGTACAACGGCGTGGTGTGGGAACATAACCCTAAACTGATGTACCTGGGTATGCAGGATCAATGGTACACCTTCAATATGTTCGACGCGCAGGCCTGGTATGCGCGCGACGTCATCATGGGTCGACTCGACGTTCCTTCACAGGCTGAAATGCATGCGGACATCGACAAATGGCGCGAAGCCGAAGACAACATTCCGGATGATTACGGCGCAATCGAGTTCCAGGGCAAGTACACCATGGACCTGATGGCATTAACCGACTATCCGGAATTCGATTGCTCCGGCGCCAACGAGGCATTCTTCCAGTGGAAAAAGCACAAGAAGGCAAACATCATGACTTTCCGTGATAATGGCTACAAGTCAGCCCTGACCGGCACCCAGGCGCCGGCACATCACACACCATGGAAAGACGCACTCGACGATTCGCTGGAAAGTTACCTGCAAACCTGAAGCCGGCGAAGCGTCGCAATCCAGTCGATTTACAAGGTGGGCCTGTGGCCCACCTTTTTTCAGGACTACTGTTACTGAAGTCGATATAGTTTGGATTGTTCTCGACATCGGAATTGTCGCAGGAATTCACAACGAAAGTGGCTCCAGATCCAGCTCGATGTCAGCAGGGTCGTTAATCGATTTCCACGGGTTCGTGGCAAACCGGTGTTTATTCTTCTTTTACTCATTGGGTCATCGCTGAGCCTGCGTTAAACTCGGAACAATCGTTTTTTGCCGTGGTAACTGGAGGCGATGGGTAAATACGTTTCCACTTTTTTGAAACTACTGGCAGGGTTGTTATTCCTGGCCGGACTCGGCTTATATATATTTCGTGTGCCATTTGTAGACAGTCTGCTGATTGGTCAGTTAACGCGGCTCGGTGTTCCTGTAAACTCCGTCACAGTCAAAGAGGTTTCACTGCACCAACTTGAATTACGCAAACTTTCACTAGGTGCTGCAAACGAGTTGCGGGCAGATAAAATAAACGCCACATGGACGCTACCAGGTTTGTTTGCGGGAGAACTGCAAACGGTGGAGATTAGCGGTCTGCAGTTATTGCTCGACCTGACTGGAAAAAATCCCCCTCTCGGATCGTTACAGACACTGATCGGGAATGAAGGCGATACCGAGAACAATAAACTGCCACAGGTATCGCTGCTCGATGCAAAAGTCTATCTAAACACCACATCAGGTAATTTTACAGTCAATCTAGATGGCGACGTTCAACCAGGGCCGTCAGACAAGAAACTGATAGCCATCAATATTGAGACCACCGCAGAGCCAGGCCACGTAGTTGCCGATCTCACTGCAACGCTGGAAGCTGGCGGAAAACTGCAGGGAGTACTAACGGTATCGGAAGCTGCGCTGTCATTACCCGGTTTAAATATCTCCGGGATAAAGGGCAAAAGCTCTTTCGAATGGAAAGATAATCAGCCGCAGGCTATCAACGCTGATTTTGTTTTATCACATATCGGCCTTCCAGGCGGTGGGCCACAGGACGAAGCCTTTGAACAGGGCGTAATCAATCTGCAAATGAATGCGACGGATGCGCGCATGAAAGGTGAATTACTGGGGGCAGAGCATGCGTCTGGACTTGCTTTTACGGTGGCGTTGAATGATTACCGACATCAACCCGGCATCGTAGCTGATGTCACGGCAGAAATTAATGCTGACAGTGTTATCTGGCGTTTATCCGGACTATCTCAGCCGGGCAAGGGATCTGCCAGCTTGACCGTGAGGGCTGACGGGAAAACACCTGCATTGCAGACAGCCGGTGACGACTGGCGAAGCTGGTTGCAGCACAGCACACTGCAGGGCCAGGGCATTCTCAGACTGGAGGGACTTGATTTTGCACAAAAAGTTGCTGATCTCAACGGTGATATTGAGATTGAAACTGAGTTGGCTGACGGTCTGGGAAAATTAACGCTTGCAGAAGACAGCAGCCTCGAAGCCTCTAGCCTGGATCCTGACTGGGTCGAGCGTTTCGGAATCCCCTCGACGCTGCTCACTGAGCTGAAACAGGATACGAAACTGCGCATTAAGAGCAAAGGTGAAAATAGTGCAAACGTAACTATCGGTACGATAGCCGATGGAATTCAAATGGATCTTGCAACTGATCTGGAGCTTATCGTTGATAAAGCGCGAGTCGACATCAGCGCACAGGCAGAGGTCACCATTAGTCGGCAAAACCAGGTGACGGCATTCAAACTTGCCGAGTTCAATGTTATCTCTTCAGGATTCAAATACGCCGCTAACACGATCGACAAATTGAATTTGAGCGGCAACTTGCAGGGGTCAGCCGATACATGGACGGGGGAGCTGGACCTTGTCGCAAATGCAAAACGATTTCGTCTCGAACAACTGGATGCACGCAAGACAAGCGTAAGCTTGCCAATGCGGGTCAACTTCGGAGAACAAGGCGGGCAACTGTCACTGCGCAAGCCGGGACAAATTACGGTAGCAAAACTTGCGCCGTTCAAGGCGTTTAGAGTCAAAGGACCTTTGCAACTGCACCTTCCCAGGTCTGACATCCGGATTGCGTGGGGATCCCAGGGTCTGTCGTTGGAAAATCAGATTACGCTACAACCTGGCAGCTTCACATTGCTTGTTAACCGTGATGACGCGCCGGCACTTGAAATGGCAATTCGTCCCGGAAAGATTTTGCACACGGGCCGGATGGAAAGTACAGGCCAGTTCAATGGCAAGAGCTCTATCAGTGCGGCAGGCATTACTTTGCCGCAATACCAGCTTCAACTGGAAAATATCACAACTACGATACGCCACGACGGGTCAGGCAAGCGTCAACTCGCCGATTTCAGAATCGATCGGCTGCAGCACCTGGCGCTAAAACCTCATTTTGCGCCGATCAGCCTCGACGGCAACGTGAAGCTGACGCGCAAGCGTTTATCCATCGATGTCCTCGGCGGCATACCCGGCACACAATATTTAAAATTAGCTGCCGTGCATGGACTCGATACGGGCGAGGGTAACCTGAAACTGGATGTTACTCCGTTGACATTCTCACCCGGTGCACTGCAACCCGTCGAGCTTTTCCCTGACCTGGCCATGCTGGAGTCTGTCAGTGGCTCTGCCAGCGCCAGTAACCACCTCAGTTGGTTGCAACAGGGTATTAAAAGCGGTGCTGAGATTAATTTACAAAATCTGTCTTTTACGCAGAATTGAACCACTATCAGCGGTCTGTCAGCCGCGTTACAACTGACTGACCTGTTATCACCCAGGAGTCTTCCGCAGCAAAAAATAACAATTCAGCGTATCGATCCTGGTGTTCCCATGGAGAATATGGAAATTGTATACAAAATTCAGGGAACAGACTCAACTCAGCTCGTCATCGACAAGGCCCGGCTGTCTATGATCGGCGGTACGCTGTCAACAGGCCAAACTGTGATTAACCCTTCATCCAGCTCTACCAGCGTGGTGTTGCAAGTGGCTGATCTCGACCTTGACGCGCTGTTCAAGCTGATAGATGTTGAGGGGCTTGCAGGAGAAGGACGTCTTGACGGCAGTATTCCACTGACTTTGAGAGATGAATCTGTTTCGATTCAAGACGGCTTGCTTGCCGCAAAAAAGCCGGGGATACTTCGCTTTAAATCAGAAAAGGTGTCGCAATTACTGGCTGGCAGCGCTGAAGATGTTGATCTGCTGTTGCAGGCACTGACGGAGTTTCACTACACCGAACTGACATTTAAATTGAATAATTCTGCAAACAACGACCTGCTGACCACACTTTCTTTGCTTGGCAATAATCCGAATGTCCTGCAAGGACGGCTATTTCGTTTGAATATTAATCTGGAAAGTAATATCAGTGATATCCTGAAGACCCTCAGCCAGGCTTATGGAGTATCCAGTAAAGCCCTTCAGCGAGCGTTCAGATTACAGTAAGCATACTGTCCATCGTTGATGACGGGGTAGAGTGGCATCTGGTTTACTGCTAAGCTGACTTTGTAATTGGCAAGCATTCATCCGCTAAGGTAATGTGCAAATAACCCGGAGTGAGTACGATCTATGCGCAGGAACTATCATATAAATTTTGTCGCAGTTGTCGCAGCGTTAATGCTCATGACAGCCTGTACCCCAACTGTCAAGGTTGAAGCGCCCCAGGAACCGATCACGATCAACCTCAATATCAAACTGGACGCTGATGTACGCGTGAAACTGGAAGAGCAGGCAAAAGAAGATATTGAATCCAATCCGGATGTTTTTTAATGAAAGCATTTACCAGTAAATATACTTTTCGGGAGGGCAGTATGCTGCGAAATTTCAGTTCAAGTTTCTACAGATCCATCATGATGACTATCGTGGTATTTCTATTGGCGGGTGGAATTACAGCCTGGGCCGGTACTCTTCAGGACTTGCGTGCTTCCGGCGCACTCGGTGAAAGTGCTAGTGGCTATGCTGTAGCACGTGACCCCAGCGCAAAGGCCGAGGTTGCCTCCATCAACGAGAAACGCAAGGCAGTCTATGCGAAAAAAGCGGCTGCTCAGGGCGTAAGCATCGATCAGGTCGGTAAGGTTTATGCGAAGGAAATATTCAAGAAAGTCCCGGCCGGCACATGGATTCAAAACCAGCAAGGCAAGTGGTTAAAGAAATGAGAATCTTTCAGTTGTTGTCGCAGAGGGCGGCAATTTAATTCGGGATATCGCATGTTAAGCTGGAAATTGAATTATTCAATTCCCCAAGTATAGCTAGCCTTATCTCCCAGTTACCGCTTTAGAGAAATTCGCACAACGCGGTGTTTTGAATTTTCTGCTGAACCTCGCGAGTTCGACTCTCGTACCCCACTAATCCCATAATCGCTTTGTGAAATATGTCGCTGTCACTTGTTTGTGACTGGTATAACCTAGTCGCCCCATGTTTCCTTCAATCTTACAGACTGATTTAGTTTCCGTCGTCCCCATCCAGGTAGCCGTCTGGCTATTCGGCATAGCGCTCTTCTATTCCTTCATCCGATACTCCCAGAGTGAAACAGCGGAAAACGATATTAATCCAATTGATTTATTTCTGGCTTTACTCTCAGGCGAGCCATACGACGCCCTGTCCAGTTCAGATTGTTCTATCTAACAAAACTTACGTGCCAGGCGTGAAAATCGGGTTGCCAGGCCCGGACTTGAATGTCTGCTCCTGGCCGAACCAGAAGCTCAACTTGCGTGACTGAGCGTCTTCTTTGGGGAAAACAGACTTTCTGTCACCTTTTTTGGATTCCCTCCCCAATCTCATCATTCCAGATAGGGTTGTCTCGATCCTCGGGGTGCAGGTTTTTCCTATCCTCTGCATTCAAATGCCAATAAGACCTGTCGATAGCAGCTTCCGAATAGGTATGTTTTTGTTCGTGGGAAAACGGACACCACCAGTTCTCGACAATCCTGACTAAATAGCCAGCATACCTGAACAGGGCAACACTTAACGGACAATACAGCTTACAATTGAATATCCAGTAAAACCTGTAACCACGCAGGTTGTACCAGGTAACACCTGTTGAGTAGGTAATCTGGTTATCCCACTGGTATCGATGAGATATCCAGGCGGGGACAAAATCCCAGTAGGAACGAATGTTCATCCCACCGACAAATACTAAATGCGTCCTGACCAGGAATACCCCGATTAAAACAAACGGAATTGTCGTTATAATTGGAAGATATATAAGTGGAACGCCAATAAATTTTTTCCATGTTGGTTGGCTCGCAAAGTTCAATCCTATTGTTACTCGTTCCATAATTAGCGCAGCGTTATTTTTTGACAGGGTTAGATATTCTCCTATCCTGTCCCTTTGAGCAATCTCGACAGTGGATCATCTATTAAATACATGGCAAAGGGTGAATCAATCTCAATAGCCGGTGTTTGAAAACCCTGGATTTACCTCTCCTTCCGGCACATGTGAGCCATTCGGGAAGCATCGATGATTTAAGCAGTTGTCACCCGAATATGATGTCAAAACAGATTCTTCGCATTGTATTCGTCCTTGTTTCAGCCTCGCCGAGTTGATTTAATATCCTGTCCCCGAATACTATCGAAACATAATACGCCAGGCCGTGCCGTGGAGTCACAAGCCCATGTTAGATACCAGACTACGTCAGATCATCAGTACCAGAGCAGATGAATTCAAGCCTTACGACCGTTACGACGACCCGATCAGGGGAATGTCATGGATTCCGATAAGTGGAGAACTGCAAAATAGTGAATTCGAATGTTTCATATTGCGCATGGATCCAGGAGCACAATCGCGACCGCACGAGCACATGGGCACCGAGGAGTTTTTGCTACTGGAAGGAGAGCTCATCGACTGCGATGGGACCGTCTACCACAGCGGTGATTTCGTGCGCCTGCTACCTGGCTCAAAGCACAGTTCACACACTCCCGCGGGTTGCACCCTGATGGTTATGCTGCGGGGCGGCAAAAACCGCGCGCTCGAGGATGAAGAGCTCTAGCCATGCATCCATCGGGGGCGGACAAAAAAGGCTCGATTACAACTTTAAATCCCACCTTTTAGTTAGTCGGGGTACTCGGTTCTTCAACAAATATTTCGGAGTGGAAACCGAAGTGCTGGACATAATATGACTTACCGTCGGCGACGAGTTTTATCTTGATCACCGCCGGGCCGGAATCGAACTGCAATGCCACCTGGTAGTCTATTAACTCGATATCCCCCAATTCCTGGCTGCTCTCGGCACGACTCGCCGTGTAGCGAGGTTTTTCCATCGATTGATACTGACCGAGCCGGCTGAATGACTGGTATGCTGCGCGGAGTTTTTCATTTTCAAAGTCCACCCGTGCAGCAGGCGACAGCAGGGGCTTTAACTGATCATATTGCCAACTGGTCAATTTCGGCATGGCCGATTGCAGGTAGGGTATGGCAGTCTCCTCGTAACGATCAGCCTTGATACCGTACCAAAATGAGTAAAGTACCAGTCCTGCCAGCAGCAGGGCGAAAAATATCAGACTACGTCTTAAGATCAGGGACATAACCAGCCCGGCTCCTGTCAGGTACGCGGAGAATCGATCATGTTTAGCAAACCAGCCAGAACTCGGGCCGGAGAAACTTTAGTTTACTCAGGTACATCGATACCGTTCAGACGGCAAGCCTGCTGCAAGGTGTTATGTAACAGGCAGGCAATGGTCATCGGCCCTACCCCACCCGGCACCGGGGTTATCGCGCCGGCCACTTCAGCCGCAGAATCAAATTCGACGTCGCCCACCAGTCGTGTCGTACCATCTTCGTTTTCAATACGGTTAATACCGACATCGATCACGGTGGCACCCGGCTTGATCCAGTCACCCTTGACCATTTCGGGGCGTCCTACCGCAGCCACCACGATATCCGCCTGGCGGCATTCACCGGGGAGGTCACGGGTACGCGAATGCGCAATAGTCACGGTACAGCTTTCTTTCAACAGTAGTGAAGCCATCGGTTTACCGACAATATTGGAGCGACCTACGACGATCGCCTTGAGGCCGGATAAATCGCCCAGATGATCCTTGAGCATCATCAACGATCCCAGCGGCGTGCAGGGGACGATGCCCTCGGCGCCGATAGCAAGACGGCCAACATTGGAAAGATGAAATCCATCGACATCCTTGTCCACCGAGATCGAATTGATGACCGACTCTTCATCGATATGTCCGGGGAGTGGCAGTTGCACGAGGATACCGTGGACATCCGCGTCATTGTTGAGTTGGTCGATTAATGCCAGCAAGTCTGCCTGGCTGGTGCTCGCATCGAGCTTGTGTTCGTAGGAATTCATCCCCGCTTCCACGGTTTGCTTGCCCTTGCTGCGCACGTATACCTGGCTGGCAGGGTCCTCACCCACCAGCACTACCGCCAGACCGGGCGTTATCGAGTGTGCCTGTTTTACAACCGCGACCTGGCGCGCTATTTCACCGCGCAGGTTTGCCGAAAATGCTTTACCGTCAATTATCGTGGCCATTCTTAATACTCCCAACAATATAATAACCAGGTCAGCCGCTTCCCCCGGGGTCCGGGCGGGCCTGTTCGAGAAACGACATTTTACAATTAACCATCGAGCGAAATATCAGTAATACGACACCCATTTACCCGCTCGCCAGAACCAGCCGCAAGTCCCGGGTGGACTCTCGTTGCGGATGCGGTTGGTTTACCGCATCCGCATACTCGACTATTCCGGATTGTTCAAAGTCAACTTTACGCCACCGCCATGGTCGGGATTCGCGCCGATACGAAACACTGCGGCCTGCGGGGACAAACTGGCATCTGCACCGTGAAATGCGACTTCGTCATGACGCAATTCCTGGTAATTAACAATCGCTCCCCGGCGGACAAATATCAGTACCGTAAGTAGTCCGGAAGCGATCAGCGAGTCGCGTTCACCGCGAGGCCAGTTCCAGTCGAAGGGACATTCGCTGCCGCTCGCTTCGGGTTTGAAATCGGTGACGATCCTGACCCTGTCCCAGCCAAAATCGGTAGCATCCGACAAGCGGAATTTCCCGGAAGCATCCGTTGCAACCAGTAACTCGTTTAGCGATGCCCGAAACTGCTTGTTGCCCGTGCACTTGGCATACATATCCCCGTAGTAAAACGACATCACCAGTATCACAATTAGTGGCACGATATACACGATCGGTCGTGTCGGCATAACCGAGAGTGCTTTTTTAATCATCGCAAACTCCTGTCGGAAATCGTCGGCATACGCACATTCGGCGGTAGCAATGAAAAACCCCTTCGATCAGGAATCGAAGGGGTTTCCACAGCATGCTGCAAAGGATACTACCGGCA
>JBATHL010000326.1:0-2113 GCA_049666745.1 Gammaproteobacteria bacterium | reverse complement strand
ACCGCCACCAATATTCCTCTGCTTGACGATCAGCAACGAGAACAGATTGGTATCCGTTACAAGCATGCCGGCCAGGATGAAGCGGTTCGCCTGGGACTCGAATTGGCCACCCCCGAGATCCGCACACAGCGTTTAAAGGCCTGGCTAGGTTACTGTGAAAAAAATCCGCAGGGTTTTTTGTACTGCTTTCGCGGCGGCCTGCGCTCTCGAACTACCCAGCAATGGTTGCGCGAGCAAGGCGTTGACTATCCACTGGTAAAGGGCGGTTACAAGGCGATGCGGCGTTTTTTGATCGATGAGCTGAAACAGTCTGCCACGGAAGTGCCGTTAGTCTGCGTCAGTGGCTTGACCGGGGTTGGTAAAACCAGGCTATTACGGAAAATCCGTCATCATATCGATTTTGAAGGCATCGCCAATCATCGTGGTTCAGCTTTTGGTCGCGATGCCCTGGATCTGCAACCCGCGGTAATTGACTGGGAGAACAAGGTCGCAATCGAGTTTATCAAACACCGTGACCGCTTCCCCGGGAAGCCGATATTTGTCGAAGACGAAGGTCGCCGGATCGGACGGGTAAATATGCCTGACTATCTTTTCGCGGCCTTATTGCAAGCACCCCGCGCTATCCTGCAGGTTGCTACCGAGAGGCGGATAAAGGTCATCAGCGAAGACTATATATCAGGCAGTTGGCCTGCCTACCAGCGAGCTTACGGTGAAACTGCCGAGCGTGAGTTCAGTTTTTTTGTTCTCGACAACCTGGGACGAATACAAAAGCGTTTGGGCGGGGAGTTATACCAGCAGGTGAAACGATGTTTTGAACACGCGTTGAAAGTATTTTTCAGGGATGGCCGCGTCGCAGAATTCAATGACGGGATTAAAATACTACTCGAACAATATTACGATCCGATGTACCGTTACCAGATTAAAAATAAAATGCCTGAAATAATCTTCGAGGGTCCGGAAAAGGAGTTCCTGCAATGGGCCGAAGAGTATTGCGCTGGCATTACTAATAATCAATAACAACGTCATATGCGACTCGATATAGCGGAACCTGGTAGATGAAAAAAATAATCCTGCTCGGATTGTTAGGCGCCATTGTGTTGATTTTTTTCCACTTCGAACTGGATCAGTACCTGACCCTCGAGTACATCAAAACCCAGCAGCAAATCATTGACCAGTACTACGCTGAAAACCGGTTGCTTACGATGGTTGGTTTCTTCGTATTGTATGTCGTGATCACCGGGGTATCGCTACCGGGGGCGACGGTACTGACGCTGGCTGGTGGCGCGGTATTCGGCCTGGTTACGGGATTAATTCTGATTTCGTTCGCCAGCACGATAGGCGCATCGATTGCATTCCTGGTATCGCGTTACCTGTTCAGGGATGCGGTGCAAACTCGATTTGGAACCTCGCTCAAGGCGATTAATGACGGCATCGATAAAGATGGCCCGTTTTACCTGTTTGCCTTGCGCCTGGTGCCAGCATTCCCGTTTTTCGTAATCAACCTGGTGATGGGTCTGACCACGCTGCGTTTATGGACATTTTTTTGGGTCAGCCAGCTGGGTATGTTTGCCGGCACGGTCGTTTACGTCAACGCCGGTACCCAGTTAGCACAGATCGAATCGGCCAGTGGTATTTTCAGCAGGGAAATTCTGCTGTCGTTTCTACTGCTGGCAATGCTGCCCTTTATCGGTAAAAAAATCATCGCGCTGATTACAAACCGGAAAGCGCTACAGGGGTTTGTCAAGCCGGAACAATTCGATACCAATCTGGTGGTAATCGGCGGTGGTTCGGCCGGACTGGTGACTGCCTATATCGCGGCTGCCGTCAAGGCCAGGGTTACGCTGATCGAGAAACACAAGCTGGGTGGCGACTGCCTCAACTACGGTTGCGTCCCCTCCAAGGCGCTAATACGCTCGGCAAAATTTCTCTCGCATATCGCGCGTAGCCGGGATTTCGGCGTCAAGCAGGCAGATGCCAAGTTTGATTTTGCCGAGGTAATGGAGCGCGTGCAAAGAGTTATCAGGCAAATCGAGCCGCACGATTCGATCGAGCGTTACAACGGGCTTGGCGTCGATATTGTTATTGGCGAAGCGCGCATCACCTCGCCGTGGAC
>JBATHL010000325.1:0-1598 GCA_049666745.1 Gammaproteobacteria bacterium | reverse complement strand
GTGTTGTCCACACTGCACACTAACGACGCCCCGCAAACCCTGACACGATTGCTGAACATGGGCGTGCCGGCGTTTAATATCGCAACGTCGGTCACCCTTATTATTGCGCAACGACTCGGTCGACGTTTATGTGGCGAATGCAAGACACCGGACGATCTACCAAAAGAAGTATTGCTCAAGGAAGGATTTACCAAGGAAGATCTCGCTGAGAATTTCAAAATTTACAAGGCCGTGGGTTGCGATAAGTGCACCGACGGCTATAAGGGTCGAGTCGGTATTTACCAGGTTATGGGTATTTCCGAGGAAATGGGACGCTTGATCATGAGCGGCGCCAATTCAATAGACCTGGCGGATCAGGCAGAAAAGGAAGGTATTGACGACCTTCGCCGATCTGCGCTGAAGAAGATTATGCAGGGCATGATCAGTCTCGAAGAAGCAAACCGGGTAACTAAGGATTAAGCTATGGCAGCGAAAGCTAAAACGGTAGAAAAAGTCGAATTTACCTATGAAGGCACCAACCGTGCCGGCGGCAAGGTAAAAGGTGAAATTTTCGCACTCAGTGACACACTCGCCAAGAGTGAACTGCGCAAACAGGGCGTCAATCCGACCAGGGTCAAGAAAAAGCCACAGCCATTATTCGGTGGTGCGGCCAAGCCTCAACCCGCCGATATCGCGATTTTTGCGCGCCAGATAGCGACCATGATGCAGGCCGGTGTGCCACTGGTGCAGTCTTTCGAAATTATCGGCCAGGGTCACGATAAGCAATCCATGCAGAAACTGATTCTCGGCATCAAAACAGAGGTCGAAGGCGGCGTCTCGTTAGCCGAGGCACTTTCCAAGGAACCGCTTTACTTTGATGCCCTGTTTATCAACCTGGTCAATGCCGGCGAGCAATCGGGTGCACTGGAAACTATGCTCGACAAACTGGCAACCTACAAGGAAAAGGTCGAGGCACTCAAGGCCAAGGTCAAGAAGGCGCTGTTCTACCCGATCGCGGTACTGATCATTGCTTTTGTCGTAACCGTTATTCTGCTGGTATTCGTGGTACCCCAGTTCGAGGAACTGTTTAACTCGTTTGGTGCCGATTTACCGGCATTGACCAAGTTCGTCATCAGCCTGTCGGCGTTTATGCAGCAATGGTGGTATGTCATCGCAGGTGGTATTGTCGGTACCGTATATACGATACTCAGAATCAAGAAGACCTCTCCCAAAATGCAGGAATGGTTCGACCGTGTTGCGTTAAAAGCGCCGGTGGTTGGCGAGATTACGACTAAATCGGCCATCGCGAGGTTTTCGCGAACCCTGGAAACCATGTCAGCCGCCGGTGTACCCCTGGTGGAGGCGATGGATTGGGTGGCCGGCGCAACCGGTAACATCATTTACCACAATGCCAGTTTAAAGATCAAAGACGAAGTATCGCAAGGTACCCAGCTACAAACCTCGATGCGCAATACCGGACTGTTTCCCAACATGGCGATTCAAATGGTCTCCATCGGTGAAGAAGCCGGTTCGCTTGATGCGATGCTGGCCAAGGTGGCCGATTTTTACGAGAATGAGGTCGATAATGCGGTTGACGCATTAACCTCACTGCTCGAACC
>JBATHL010000324.1:0-1846 GCA_049666745.1 Gammaproteobacteria bacterium | reverse complement strand
GGATAACCCTCGGCGTACTTGTTGGTTAACACGGAACCTTGCGCCTGCATAACCCGGGGGCTGGCATAATTCTCGGACGCTATCAGCTCTATGTGATCCTCCTGGCGGGTTTCTTCATGCTGCATCGACGCCCACAACTCGGGATCGAAATCGGCAATATTCATTGTTTTGGAAAACATCGGGTTATCCTCGGGAGAAAAAGAAGGCGATAATACGAAAAAGTCCCCCAAGTATCACTAAAAAACACGACAAATTAGTTAGTTATAACGGCATTCGGACTTGTATTTGGATGAATACCACCCCAGTTAGGTACGCAATCAGCCAAAATCGTTAAAAACCCGAAATTATGTCGAATTCTGCGATTCAAGTGTATAATTCGTCGGATCAATCAAGCAGGCAACTATTATGGAAAACGTAGGTATATACACCCCTCCCAAAAAAGCCAGGCCAGTTGTATCCAGTGGCTCTGACGTGTTTATTGCCAGTCTGACGCAAAACGAGCTTGAAGTTACCCAATCAGCGCAGGACAAGCTGCACGAAATTATTTCGCAGACCGATGAAGATGTATCCGCGATCAGGATATATATCAGCGGCGGTGGCTGCGGCGGCTTGTCATATGGCATGACCTTTACCGACGATCAAGGTGATTTCGACACTACCTTGCAATTCGAAGGTTTTAAGATCCTGGTCGATGTGGTTGCGCTGAATTACCTCAAGGGCGCGCAGATTGATTACATCCAGGAAGTCGGTCGCGAACGTTTCGTTTTCAATAACGTATTCGCCGAAACCGGTGGTTCCGGGGTTTGTGGTGGATGTGGGGCAGCTGGTGGTGGCTGATTATTGACCAGTAGCCCATTGCAAAAATATCAAGCAAAGCCTGGCACTGATCCAGGCTTTGTTCTTTTAGTCGCCCCGTCGGGAAGTTATCGCGTTGCCGCCTACTGCGCGGCTGCGAGGGCTCTCGGCATGCCGATCCTGGTGATATCGAATAGCGAACACTCGCTGGTAGCGGAAATTGCGAATGGCATAACCGTCGATTTCGATCAACCCGAACACGCTTATGCGACGATTATTGCAAGCATAAAAAACACGGCTATCGCCTGTGTACTGGCAACCGACGACAGCTGCGTTGAACTATGCAGCCGGGTTGCCGAATACCTCGGCTTGCCGCAAAACAGGGCTGGTGCGGCACTACTCACCCAACGTAAGGATCTCGGACGCGAAGCCCTGACGAGGGCCGGTTGCAATACCCCCGGGTACCAGGTCGTGGCTATCGATGAATGCAGCCCGGCATCACTGGAAATAGAATATCCGGTCGTAGTCAAGCCACTTGCCTTGTCAGCCAGTCGCGGCGTTATCCGCGCCGATAACGATGCGGAATATACTGCCGCGGTAAAAAGAATCGACGCAATTCTTGAAGCAACCGGACAGCGGGGATTCGTACGGGAACATTTACTGGTTGAATCCTATATCGACGGTGAAGAGTATGCGATCGAGGGATTTGTAATTGACGGCAGGTTCATGCTATTGACCATATTTGATAAACCCGAACCGCTTACTGGTCCCTATTTCGAGGAAACCTACTACCTGACCCCTACCCGCCTCAACGCCCGCCAACAAGACGACCTGGTGCGCGAGGTTGCGAACTGTTGTGCCGCTTACGGGCTTGAGCATGGTCCCGTGCATGCCGAGGCACGTCTGTCCGTTTCAGGTCCGATACTTCTCGAACTGGCAGCGCGTACCATCGGCGGGCAATGTGGGCAATTGATCGAGTTTTCGTTGCAACAGAAACTGGAAGAACTGGTCATCCGGTGTATGTGCGGATTGGCACCGCATGCCGATGAAG
>JBATHL010000323.1:0-14255 GCA_049666745.1 Gammaproteobacteria bacterium | reverse complement strand
GTCCCGCAGCACTAATTACATGCGCAGGTGCAAACAAACAGGATCTATACCAGCTGCATGACGAACTGGAAGCCAGGCCTGTCCTGTGGCCGACATCTGATTCTGCTATGATGCGCCACCAGCCAGTCCGGATCTGAGACTTGACAACACAAACCTTTACCTCGCTACCGATCAAATCTGAACTACTCGCCGGTATCGAGTCACTGGGCTACCAGACGATGACGCCGATACAGGCACAGGGCTTGCCGGTTCAGCTCGACAACCGGGATTTACTCGCCCAGGCAAAAACCGGCAGCGGCAAGACCGCCGCATTTGCAATAGGCCTGCTCAACAAACTGGAGACGCAGACTTACCAGACTCAGGCGCTGGTGCTTTGCCCGACGCGCGAACTGGCCGACCAGGTCAGTAATGAAATTCGACGCCTGGCATGCAGGCTGGCCAATACCAGGATTGTGACTCTCTGTGGCGGTAAACCAATAGGCCTGCAGCTGGCTTCACTGGAGCGCCCGCCGCATGTAGTTGTTGGCACGCCGGGCCGGATACTGAAGCATCTTGAAAAAGGCACTCTGAAACTCGATCGACTGCATACCCTGGTACTGGACGAAGCCGATCGTATGCTTGATATGGGATTTCATGAAGACATTATGCTAATCATCGATGCGATGCCGCGCGAGCGGCAAACCCTTTTATTTTCAGCAACCTACCCGGATCAGATCAAGGCCATCAGCGATGCCATCCAGCAGAATCCGATTGATATCCGGGTCGAGGCAAGCCACCACAATAAGAAAATAAAACAGGTTTTCTATCAGGTACAAAAAGGCGAAAGGACCAGGTCCCTGGTCGCGCTGTTACAGCATTACCGACCTGAATCCAGCCTGGTATTTTGCAACCGCAAACAACAGGCCCAGGAACTGCGCGACGAGTTATGGCAACAGGGATTCCACGCACTGGCCCTGCATGGCGACCTGGAGCAGTTCGAGCGCGACCAGGTACTGGTACAGTTCGCCAACAAAAGCAGTTCGATTTTGATTGCCACCGATGTCGCCGCGCGCGGACTGGACATCAAGGATTTAACCGCGGTGATCAATTTCGAGCTCAGCCCGGACCCGGAGGTGCATATCCATCGCATCGGCCGCACCGGTCGCGCGGGTAATGTCGGCCTTGCGCTCAGCCTGTTCCTGGCAAGTGAACAATTCAGGGTCGATGCGATAGCGAAGTATCAGGACAATGCAGTCAAAGTTGAATCAACGGCCACGCTAAAAACGCGTGAAAACTTCAGACTGAGCCCGCCGATGGTCACACTGTGCATCAATGGCGGTCGAAAAGACAAGCTCCGCGCGGGTGATATTCTCGGCGCCCTGACTGTAAACACCAGTTTGCCAGGCAGGCAAATCGGCAAGATCGATATCTTCGACAAGCTTGCCTACGTTGCGGTCGAGCGTCCAATCGCCAAACAGGCATTGAAAATCCTTGGCGAAGGCAAAATCAAGGGCAAGAAATATCGGCTTCGAAAACTGCGTTAACCGTGTCTTTAGCGGGTTGGCCAGGGGAATGGCTGAAACCTTTATTTAAAAGTTCAGCACGCCCTCTCTGGTAATCGGAATCGTCGGATAAAAACTGCCCAAATCCAGTTTCGCAATAAACTCGTAGGTTATATTTTCCTGATATTCATTTATTAGCTTACTCAGCAATTGCAAGCCATCGAGCAGACTCACACTAGCGTCGATCTTGAAGTCTGCTTCGCCATAAGCAGCAACCACCGGCAGGTTGCTGGTAGCGCCCGAAACCACCTGTTTGCCGGCCAGATGAAGCGTATACGACAATCCTTTTAAATCCAGCGCATCCCGGTTCGGGTTAACAATATGCAGGTCTATTTCGAACTGGGGCGTAATACCGTCAAAATTGGTCAGCCTGACCGAATTTATCTGCAATGAGGGTTCTTCAAAATCAGGCGACAAGCTGGCGCAGCCAGCGAACAATAAAATCACGCAGGCCATGATTAACCGGCTTGTCAGCATCATGAATTTGCTCAGCGGTGCTGGCGGGATCAACATCATAACGGTTTATACCCTGGTCACATCAGTCTGCCCTTCGCCCAGACTATAAGGATAATAGTGCTCGACCAGGCGTTGCAGAGTTTCATCGGTTTACCGGTTGATTCGTAATTTCAGTAGTGAAGCTTTATCGAAGGACTGGATTCTCGATAATTTAAATCCTGATCAGGTTTGTTCCGTATCTTTGTGAGCAGTCAGTTTAGCGGGATTGGGTTCACCTTTGGGCCAGGCGCCGAACGGGTACGGATGATATTCGCTGTTGTAGGCCAGGAACTGAAAGACCTGGTATACATATGTACTCAATCCCTGCCCTAGCTTACGCAAGCGTTCATTAGTCTCGCCAGTGAACAATTTGAGCAGAAACTGGAAAATGACGATTGCACCCAGCACCACTTCGGCAATGCGTGAGAAGAATATGTATAGCAGCATGTACAGGCCGCGTTTCCAGGTCGATTGGCTTTTCAGGTTATCTTTGACGTCGTCGCTCATGGTGGTTTAGTCCTCGATTAGTTTGTTACCAATATACTCCCGTCAGTCGGAAAATCTAGCAGGGTCTGGTTTTTATCGGGTTGATCTGGCTCAATGACGACAGGCAGGCAACCCACATAGTATTTGCGTACAGGTTCTCTTGTTCAGCGTCAGTAAATACTGGCTCGCCAGACTGGTAGTATAACCAGATATCATTGCAGGAATCCGCGATCCGGCGCCTCGGCTCGTAACCCGAAATGACAACATGGAGATAGTGCGCGGAATGCTTGACAGATTTATCCAACTGAATTTCAGGTCCAGCCTGCTATTGCTAGGCCTGCTGGCGGTTACACCACTCGTACAGGCAAGCGAAATCGATACCCCCGCACCACGTGAGCTGATTCGTGCAGCGATGGAGCATTGGCGCGGTGTGACGTCATACTCCGAAATGACGATGACCATTCGTCACAGTGACTGGCAACGCAGCTTTTCGATCCAGGCCTGGACCTCGGGCGACAAGCTGTCACTGGTGCGCGTTACCGAGCCGAAACGCGACGCGGGTAACGGCACCCTGGTCAGGGATCAAAGCATGTGGACTTTCTCGCCGAAAATTAATCGCATCCTCAAGATACCGTCTTCGATGATGAGCCAGAGCTGGATGGGCAGCGATTTCTCCAACAAGGATATAAGTAAATCCACCGATATCATCGATCAGTACGAGCATCGCCTGCTCAAAACCGAAACCCGGGACGACCATGTTCAATATACGATCGAGTCGATTCCGCATGAAGCGGCAGCCGTGGTCTGGGGTAAGGAGATCTTCGTGATTCGAGATGACTTTGTCATGCTACGCCAGGAATTCTGGGATCAGGACAACATCCTGGTCAAGGAAATGAACGCAACTGCGATCGAAATCATGGATGACCGCAGCATCGCCTCGGTGGTGCGCATGCAAAAACTCGAAACCCCCGATGAATGGACCGAAATGACCGTGGAAGCTATCGATTTCGATATCGAAATAAACAGCAATCAGTTTACGCTCTCCAACCTCAGGAACCCGCGGCAGTGAAAGATGTCAGCCTGCGCATGGCGTGGCGCAACCTGTGGCGGCACGGCCGTCGCACCTGGCTTACGGTGGGCGCGATGATCTTCTCCAACACGCTACTGGTGTTTGCAATCTCACTGCAATTTGGCAGCTACGACATGATGATCGACAACAGCTTGCAGGCGTTTTCAGGTCATCTCCAGCTGCAGCATCCACGCTACCTGGACGAGCCCAAAATGCGCTATGCCCTGCCCGACGTGGCTGACAGCGCAGAGCGCCTGCGCGATGAACTCGGCTTGACCAGTATCAGCGCGCGCGCCGCCGGATTTGCGCTGGCTTCGAGTGACGACCGTTCTTATGGGTTACAGATTCTCGGTGTCGATGCAAAATACGAAGCAGAGGTCTCCACCCTCCCCGGCCTGATCAGGCAGGGGCGCTACCTGAAACCCGGAGCAAGTGCTGAGATCGTTATCGGGTCGGTACTGGCGCGTAATCTCAAAGTTGAACCCGGCGACGAACTCAGCTTCCTCGGTAGCGGCTTCGATGACTCGTTCGCCGCCGCTGTTGTCAGGGTGGTCGGCATATTCGAGTCTGGTATTACCGAGCTTGACCGCTCCGTAGCGCAGGTCAATCTTGGCTATTTTCAGGATGTGTTCGCGATGCAGCAGCGCGGTCACAGCATCGCCATTCGTGCCCCGCATATCGACGCTGTCGAGGAGCTGCAAACCCGGGTCGCTACCCTGCTCGGCGACGAATCAAAGGTCGCTTTGCGTCACTGGGATGAATTGCAACCCGGTCTGAAGCAGGCCATACAGGCGGATATGGCCAGCGCCTGGTTCATGTACATCGTGCTCATTGTGCTGGTCGCATTCAGCGTACTGAACACCCAGCTGATGTCAGTACTCGAACGCACCCGCGAATTCGGCACAATGATGGCGCTCGGATTGAAACCATCGCGACTGGCACGACTGGTAATACTGGAAACCGGGATGATGACGGGACTCGGCCTGCTGCTGGGCATAACGCTTGGAGGACTCATCACCTGGTATGTAAGCCGGGTCGGTTTCTCCTATCCCGGCATGGCGGAAATGGCGGTCAAATTCAACCTGCCGGAGCGCCTGCATCCTGCCATTTCATTTATTTCACTTACCCTGGGTCCCGGAATTGTCGCCTTCGCCAGCCTGTTGGCGTCGATCTATCCAGCGTTGCGCCTTAATCGGTTATTGCCGGTTGAAGCGATGCGAGCGGTTTGATATGGCAGGATTAAAATTTCATTTTGCTACGATTTTTGTCCTCTCCTGGCGTAACCTGTGGCGCAATCATCGCCGCACTTACATCATGCTAGGCGCCATCTCTATCGGTGTATGGGCAATGATCTTCATGACTGCGCTAATGCGAGGCATGGTCGATGACATGCTCAACCAGGGTATTCGTAACCTGCCTGGACACATCCAGATTCAGCACCCCGACTTTCTCGACGATCCGAGCGTGGTCAACAGCATCCCCGAGCCCGATGGCGAATTGCTGGTCGCATTGAATCAGGCCGGCGCGAAGCGTTGGGCTACCCGCATCAAGCTGCCAGCAGTAATCGCCAGCGAACGTGAATCTCGTGGTATCAACCTGGTTGGCGTCGAGCCCGATGCCGAAGCCGATATCAGTGGAATCCCGGCACAAGTAAGTGCAGGTCGATTCCTCGTATCCAACCAGGACCAGGGTCTCATAATTGGGGCCAAACTCGCTCAGCGACTCGAAACCCGGCTCGGAAAACGCGTCGTCGTTATGAGCCAGGACCCGGACAATAACATCAGCGAACGCGGCTTTAGAATCGTCGGTATCTACCGCGCCAAAATGCCCGGCCTGGAGGAGTTTAACGTCTACGCGGCGCGCGATACCTTGCAGAAGTTGCTCAAAATTGAAGGCCGGGTGTCGCAAATCGTAATCGTCGACGAAAACTTCCGCGACATCGACACCCTGTACCAGAAAATCAGGCAGTCGATACCGCCCTCAGTCGAGATAAAACCCTGGTATGACATCGACAGCTACCTCGCGGCGATGTTCAACATGATGGATGGCTTCGTGCTGGTCTGGGTAATCATTATCTTCCTCGCGCTTTCCTTCGGCCTGGTGAATACCCTGGTAATGGCGATTTTTGAACGCGTACGCGAAATCGGCCTGATTCAGGCGCTGGGTATGCGCCCGGCATTAATTGTTTACCAGATTTTGCTGGAGTCCTTGTTACTATTGCTGATCGGTCTCGGCGTCGGTAACTGCCTCGCGATAGTGACTGTCAAACCACTCGAGAGCGGACTGGACATCTCGATAGTTGCCGAAGGCATGGCGATGATGGGTGCGAGCAGTACACTGTACCCGAGCCTGACCCTTTACGATATGGTGATGGCCAATACCGTAGTTATCATTCTGGGCATACTCACCAGCATATTACCTGCCTGGCGGGCCGCCAAAATGGACCCCGTGCAGGCCCTGAACACAACCTGACTCTAAATACGCAGATCCTATGAGCGCAATCCACTGCCATCAGTTATGCAAGACCTTTACCCAGGGTGACGAAGTAATCACCGGTCTCGATCACGTAGACATCACCATCGAGGAAGGCGAATTTGTCTGCCTGTCAGGCCCGTCGGGATCAGGTAAAACCACGCTCCTCAACGCGATAGGTGGACTGGATACTCCGGACAGTGGCGAAATTCGCATGGGCGAAATTCGCATTGACCAGCTCGATCGCGGGTCGCTTGCCGATATGCGTTTGCATCACATCGGTTTCGTGTTTCAGGCCTACAATTTAATTCCGGTATTGAGTGCGCAGGAAAATGTTGAGTTTGTGATGCAGGTGCAGGGAGTTGCAGCCGCAAACCGCGCTCGCAAAGCGGCTGAAATTCTCAGGGAGGTCGGCCTGGAAGGTATGGAGGACCGGCGCCCGGCGCAGCTTTCCGGTGGTCAACAACAACGCGTCGCGGTAGCGCGGGCTATCGTTTCCCATCCAGATCTGGTACTGGCAGACGAGCCTACTGCTAATCTCGACAGCGTCGCCGCGGCCCACCTGATGGGGTTGTTTTCGCAGCTCAATGAACATCATCGCATTACCTTTGTCATCGCCACCCATGACAAGCGCGTCATGAGTTACGCCAGGCGATTGATCAAGATGCAGGACGGAAAAATCATCAGCGATGAAGCTCAGTAGGATATTCCCCGGGGGCTTCATGGTCACCCCCGCGCAAGCGACGATGAGCGCAGGATCCGCGGCAGTGATATTGTTTTTTTTGACGCTCACGGCAGGCAATGCAGCGGCCTTCGAACTGCGCGGCCACGTAAAACCACAGTGGAAAACGACGAATATTCCCGGCGACAGCCTGCTGCAGGACTTCAGCGACGATCCGGCTCACGATACTGCCCTGGATACACGGCTTAATCTGTCGTCCAGCAGCGGCGACTGGAGCTGGCGTAGTGACTATCAACTGCAGGCGCGGCAGGGTGACCTGCTCGAGCTGCAACAGCGCTACCCCCAGTTTGGTTTTAACACGACAGCACTGACCGATGATGACCGGCGGGTTTTAGATTTATCACACAACATCAGTGAAAGGAACGATCGCGTGATCGCCCATCGCCTGGACCGGCTTTACCTGAGCCATACCTCGGAAAAAACCGTGCTCAAAATTGGTCGCCAGGCGGTATCCTGGGGCAACGGTATCATCTATAACCCGGTCGATTTTTTCAACCCCTTCGACCCTGCCGCAATCGATACCGAGTACAAGACCGGGGATGACATGCTTTACGCACAATACCTGCAGGATTCAGGGAACGATTTCCAGGCGGTCTGGGTGGGACGTCGCGACGAAGACGATGACGTTACGCAGGACGTTTCCAGCCTCGCACTCAAATACCATTTTTTCCTCGATGCCAGCGAGTTCGATGTACTGGTCGCCGAACATTACGACGCGCAGATTGTTGCGTTTGGCGCGGTGGTCGATGCTGGAGGAGCCATCTGGCGTGGCGATATCATGCTGACCGATACCGATGGCGAACAATTCAGCAGCGCGGTGCTGAACTGGTCTTACGCCTGGATCGCAGGCGGAAAGAACATGACAGTAGCACTGGAGTATTTTTACAACGGCTTCGGCATCGATGATGGCGATTACGATCCACAGTCGCTCGAGCGCAATCCCGAGCTGGTGGCTCGTATCGAACGTGGCGAATTGTTCACTCTCGCAGAAAATTACTTCGCCGCCGCAACGACTGTCGAATTGACACCTCTGTGGTTACTCACCGGCAGCGTGTTCAGAAACCTCGATGATGATTCGATGCTGGTGCAGATAATCAACCGCTACGATTTACAACAGGACCTGCAATTACTGGTCGGAATAGACCTGCCCAGCGGCAGCGACGGCAGCGAGTACGGCGGCATCGACTCTGGGGTTCCCGATGAGCCTCTCGAAATCGGTACATCCGTGTTTGCTCAACTGGCCTGGTATTTCTAGAATGGCGCCCCCGTTTTAACCAATTAAGCAGATGAACTCGAAGACATTGATGATCCAGGGTTGCACTTCGGACGCCGGTAAAAGCACGCTCGTCACCGGCCTGTGCCGTATCCTGCGGCGCCAGGGTGTCCGGGTTGCACCGTTCAAACCTCAAAACATGGCCCTTAACAGTGCCGTCACCGTCGATGGCGGCGAGATCGGCAGGTCGCAGGCGGTGCAGGCACAGGCCTGTGGGCTCGAACCCCATAGCGATATGAATCCGGTACTGCTGAAACCGAACAGCGATACCGCGGCGCAGGTCATCATCCAGGGCAAGGCCTTGCAGGATATGGATGCAGTTGGCTTTCATGACTACAAGACGATCGCGATGAACGCGGTACTCGAATCACATGAACGACTTTGCCGGCAATACAACGCGATCATTGTCGAGGGCGCCGGTAGCCCGGCTGAAATCAACCTGCGTGAAGGCGATATTGCCAATATGGGTTTTGCCGAGGCAGTGGACTGCCCGGTTATCCTTGCGGCTGATATCGATCGCGGCGGCGTGTTTGCGCAACTGGTCGGTACGCTCGAGCTGTTGTCGCAGTCGGAGCAGGATCGAATCATCGGTTTTATCATCAATCGCTTTCGTGGTGACATCTCGTTGTTGCAATCGGGCCTCGAATGGCTGGAGACAAAAACCGGCAAACCGGTGCTTGGGGTCGTCAATTACCTGCAAGGGCTGCACATTGAAGCCGAAGATGCAATCGACCGTGGCGCCGACAGTGTTGATACCGAGTCCAAAACCATCAAGGTCGTGGTGCCGGTGTTGTCGCGTATCAGCAACCACACTGATTTTGATGTATTGCGGCTCTCCCCCAATATCGATTTTGAATTTGTCGGTCCCGGGCACTCACTGCCGGCAGCCGACCTGATCATATTGCCGGGATCTAAATCAGTGCGCTCCGACTTGCAGTTTTTAAAAGACCAGGGCTGGTATACAGCAATTCAGAAACACTGCCGCTTCGGCGGCAAATTACTCGGCATTTGCGCAGGCCTGCAAATGCTGGGACACGCGATTCACGACCCGCTGGGGATTGAAAGCGCGGCTGGCAGCAGCCAGGGATTCGGTTTTCTCGATATCGAGACGACGCTCGCAGCGGAGAAACAGTTAAACAGAGTCAGTGGCTATCTGGCCCTGGACGACGCCTATGTCAGTGGCTACGAAATCCATGCCGGGACTTCAACCGGTCCGGCGCTGGGCAATCCTTTCGCCAGCATCGATAATCGCCCACACGGCGCGATGACGACCGACGGCCAGATTATCGGAACCTACCTGCATGGATTGTTCGATGAATCCGCCAGTCGCAGCGCAGTTTTACGCTGGGCAGGTTTACAGCAGGTGGAGCAGATGGATTACCTGCAACTGCGCGAAAACGCGATCGATCGGCTCGCCGATGAACTGGAACGCACACTCGACCTCGAACGAATCAAATCCTGCCTGATCAGGGATGATGCTCGCTGACGCGGGATAGCGCTGTCACGCTGACACCTTTTTCGCCGCACTCGATATGGCTATCGACACCATAAACCCGGGCGATGTTCTCCCTGGTCAGAACGTCGCCAATGCTGCCACTGCAGTCCAGCTTGCCATGGTTCAACAGGTAAAGGCGGTCGCAAAACCGGGCCGCGAGGCTCAAATCATGCAATACCACAATTGCTGCACGATTTTCAGCCGCATGATTGCGCAGAATTTCCATCACGTGCAGCTGGTGGTAAGGATCAAGCGCAGCGACCGGTTCGTCGGCAAAGATCAATTCGGGTTCGGTCGCAAAAATTCGCGCCAGCATTACCAGTGTTTGCTCACCCCCGGACAAAGTAGTGACGATGCGATTACGAAAAGCCAGGGTCTCGGTTTTTGTCATCGCCACCTCGACCTTTTGCCGGTCTTCAGCCGAAGACTGCTGCCACCACTTCTGGTAGGGAATGCTACCCAGTTCGATCACCTTCTCTACACTGAACGGCCAGTGGGCCATGGCGCCCTGTACCAGGTAGCCCATGCGCCGCGCTCGTTGCGTGGCAGGCATCAGCGCCAGGGGCTTATCTTCGAAGCGCACTTCGCCCCCGCTACAGGCTTCCACACCCGTCAACAGGCGTAGTAAACTGCTCTTGCCAGCGCCATTGGGACCAATCAATCCTACCAGTTCACCGGCTTCGACCTGAACATCTATGTCCTCGAGTATCCTGATCGCCTCGATACGGTAATCAATGTTGTGGCCGCTTAGCAGGCTCATTGCAATACGTTCCTCGATTTCAGAATCAGGAAGAGGAAGAATGGGGCGCCCACCAGAGACGTAATCACACCAAGCTTCATCTCGCCATTGCTCGACAGTAATTGCACCGCGATATCAGCGACCAGCAGCAGAATTGCCCCGGTCACAGCGCTTGCCAACAGCAGGCGCCGGGGTTCGTAAGCCACAAACGGTCGCATCAAATGGGGCACCACCAGGCCAACGAAACCGATATTTCCCGCTACCGAAACCGCTGCACCGACACTCGCGGTGACGCCAAGAACCAACACCAGGCGCATCCGGGCGACCTCAAAACCCATTGATTTTGCGGTCTCTTCACCCAGGGTCAGAGCGTTCAGAAAGCGACCGCAGTAAAGTATCATGCCCCAGCCCGCCAGCATGAATGGCAGCGCGATAAACAGCTCGTTGACACTGCGATTAGCAACCGAGCCAAGCAACCAGAAAACAATTTCCTGCATTGCGTAGGGGCTTTGCGCAAAGTTAAGTGCCAACGCGATCAGGGCACCGCCGATTGAATTGATAGCAATACCCGCCAGAATCAGGGTAATAATCGAACGGCTCTGCCCCACCAGCATCAGGATTATCGAGACGGCGATGAGGGCGCCGATCAAACCGCCCAGTGGTAACAGGAACCAGGCGAAACCGGCCATGCCGTAGTAAAAAACGATTACCGCACCCAGTGCGGCACCATTGGATACGCCGATGATACCCGGCTCTGCCAACGGGTTACGCAACAGCCCCTGTAATGCCGCGCCTGCCAGGCCCAGCGTAGCTCCGATAAACATCGCTAGTAGCGAACGCGGCAATCGAATATCAAACAAAATCAATGATTCAATCGTCGTCAGCTCGCTGAACCAGTCCTGCATGCCTTTGCCGAGGTCGATCTCGACCGGTCCGACGTTGAGCGCAAGCAGGAACACCAGCAGCAATATCGGTAACAGGATGGCGTACAGAACGCGTGGTTCGACTGCCTTTATATTCACCGGCGTTGTGCCATGATCTCAATCGCTTCGGTAATCATCGGCCCGGCGCATATGCGCAGCCGGGTCGGAATATCCAGATATTCCCGGTGCTCGATCATTTTGTCGAGTGCCGGGTGACCGACATATGCCGTGGCGAGTGAATCGGGGCGGGACAGGTTGCGATCAATCTGTAAAACATCGGGGTCTGCGGCGATCAGGGTTTCCAGCGCAATCGGCTTAAATCCCTCGATCCCCATGCTCGCGGCCAGGTTGAGGTAACCGGCATGGGTAAACAGGTCGTTTTCGAGGGTATTGGCGCCGATCGTAAAGCCGTTCGGTGAATAAACGATCACTGTCTTTTGCGGCCTCTCAGCATAGCGTTGCTCAATTCCGGCAAGCTCCGACTGCATTTGTTCGATCACGCTTTCTGCACGTTGCTGATTACCGGTCCATTCGCCAAACTGCCGCAGCAGGCTGTAAATATCGGTAATCGATCGGGCGAGCGGAATCTGCTTCACCTGGTAACCCAACTGACGCAGAAATTTTGCCGTATCCCAGGCAGCATACTTGCTCGCCACCACCAGGTCAGGCTGGTACTTGATTATTTCCTCGACCGACGAATTATTGAGCGGCAAATTACCTACTTCATCAATCATGTAAGACATGTTTTCATTCAGTGCCCACACCGACACCGAGGCGATTTGTTCACGCTCGGCGAGCAATAACAATAGCTGATCGGTGCACAGCCCGATAGACACGATCCGTCGTGGCTTATCAGCCGCAAACAACGGCGCGCAAAACAGCACCAGTGCAGTAAAAATGAGACAAAAACGCTTCATCGGACCAATGTTGATTTTATCCCGCACTATTCTCCCGATTGCGCTGCTACAGTAAAGCATCGATAGCAACTCACTGTGAGTCGTTAAATTTTTGACGTTACCGACGAACGGTGCTTATTTGGCTACAGATGGTCGTATATGAACCGGAATAGCTACTATGCTCTAGTTCACACCTTAATAATGTGTGAATCCCGTCACACTATCACTTCATACAATTTTTAGCGTCGTTTTTTTAGCTCCTGGGCAGGTGTGGAATCAAGATTCAGGGCGGATTTGCGAGGCAGACAGGTAACAAATGCAGGCACCCAAACTCGAAGTCGTTAATTCCTCCGGTGGAAAAAATCCGATCTACAACTCGGTTAAGCGCTTTGCCCTGGAAGGGCTCAGTGATTTGATCCGTGTTTTGATGGAGAGCGTCGACGATGCGATGTTCGAACTATCGGATAAGGTCGATAATGATCGAGAGCGCAACATGTATTTTGAAGCGATGCGCGAAATCAGGCTGAAACGTGATGGTCTGCAGCAACACTTCGACTACGAGATGCAACAGTGCTTCAAAAATTTTATCACCGGCAAAACCACTACCCAGGAACTGGAAGATGAGGACGAACTGACCCTGGTCGAACTCGACGACGTCGAAGACAACATCGCCATTGAAAACATGATTTCAAGGGCACGGCCCAACTTCGAAGACGACTTGTTCGCGGTGACCGAGCGGCTCAAGCTGGTTATCCGGCGCAAGGAAATAAAAGAGGATGAGAACCCGCTCGACCCCAAGGCTATTTGCGACTGTTTCCACAAGGCATCAGATCTACTTGAAACCGATATCCAGGTCAAACTGATCTTCTACAAGTTGTTCGAAAAGTACGTGATGAACAACCTGGGCCATTTTTACAAGGAATTGAACGAGCTTTTTGTCAAAAAGGGTGTATTACCGGGCTTCAAACCTGACCAGGAACGCATGAAACAAACCACGCGTTTCATGGCAAATCGTATCAAGCAAACCCCCGATAACACGGCCGCTAACTCGCCATTGGCAATGGCCCTTGGTGCAGCGGCAAGCGCTGGCATGATGGCAGGTGCTGCCGGTGACGGTAATTTATTCGCGGCATTGCAACAGGCAGCCGCAGGTGCACCCGGTGGCGGAATCTCCGCAGAAGCCGGTGTTGCGGGCGGTGGTGTTGCAGGCGGCGGAGTAGCGGGCGGTGGTGCTGCGGGCGGCGGGGTCGCAGGTGATGGTGCTGTAGCTAGTGGCATTCTAAGTGCTGCGCAAGCTGGTGGTTTCGTTGCGGCGCTAACGAATTTGCAAAACACGAGTATTCCGACCCAGCCACTAACCGCGATAGATCCGCAAAATTTCCGCGCCGAAACGCATCAGCAACTGGCTACGTTCATGCAGCAAAACCAGGGCCAGGTTAACGCAGCCGACAGCCAGACTATCGACGTTGTTTCGATGCTGTTTGATTTCTTTTTTGATGACGAAGCCCTGCCAGCACCGATAAAGGTTCTGATCGGCCGGCTGCAGATACCGATGCTCAAGGTCGCCATTATCGACAAGGAGTTCTTCAATCAGAAGAAACACCCCGCCAGAAAGCTGCTCGACAGCATCTCGCGTGCATCGCTCGGCTGGAGTGACAATCACAGTGACGAGCAACCATTAATCGAAAAGATCGAAGAAATTGTTAACTTTCTGATCAATGAGTTCGATCAGGATATCGGTGTGTTCGAGGAAGCATTTATCAATTTCGAAAACTTTCTCAGTGGTGAAAGTGAAGTTATTGAGAAAGCGGAGCAGGCGCTGCAGCAGCAGGAACAGCAGAAAGAAGAACAGATTGAGCAGGCCCAGGAAGCCGCCGCCGCGCTGATTCGTAAACTGACTAACAACCGCGAACTGAGCTTTGAAGTGATCGACTTCCTCGAAACTACCTGGACCTCGGTGTTGTTCAACGCTTACCTGTCACTGGGTGAATCATCGAATCACTGGAGAAACCTGAAACGCATATCT
The DNA here is from genome assembly GCA_049666745.1 of Gammaproteobacteria bacterium. Lineage (GTDB taxonomy): Bacteria > Pseudomonadota > Gammaproteobacteria. The sequence continues at coordinate 98 of JBATHL010000323.1, read as the reverse complement.
ACCACCTTCGTCTGGACACTAATCCCCAAGTTCAGTGAATCCGATCGCGTTAAAATTATCAAAACGATCCCGGCACTGCTACGTGCTCTCTCCAAGGG
>JBATHL010000322.1:0-4671 GCA_049666745.1 Gammaproteobacteria bacterium | reverse complement strand
TGCCAAGGCCGGTAATATCAACAATGCCCTGACCAAATCAGACGGTGAACTGGTTCTGATATTCGACACCGACCACATCCCGGTGACAACCTTTCTCGACGAGACCGTACCTTTGCTCGCGGATCCCAAAGTGGGGTTCGTACAGACGGCACATCATTTCTACAACCCGGATATTTTCCAGACCTCGCTGCGCACGCCTGCCAGGGTGCCGGATGAGCAGGATATGTTCCATCACGGGATACAGCCGGCCCGCGACAAGTGGGGCGGGGCCTTTTTCGTCGGCACCGGCGCGGTTTTCAGGCGCAAGGCGCTGGAAGAAGTCGGTGGCTTGCTGTTAATGAGCATCACTGAGGATATCCATACCAGCCAGCATTTGCACGCCCGCGGATGGGAATCCCGCTACGTGGGAAAAAACCTGGCCGTCGGCCTCAACGCCGAAAATCTGGCCTCCTACCTGGTGCAGCGAACCCGCTGGATGCAGGGTTGCCTGCAGGTGTTTTTCCGGGATAACCCGCTGTTTACCCGGGGTTTGCGAATGCGACACCGGCTTGGCTATTTTGCCTCGCAGTACTACTTTCTATTCCCCATCGCCCGGGTGATTTTTTTTGCGGCTCCGCTGTGTTTTCTGCTGTTTCACTGGCATCCCATCTTCGCCGACGTTTCGACCCTGCTCGCCTTTCTGTTGCCGTTCATGATTTGCCTGCCCGTCATGAGCCAGTTGTTGTTGTCCCGCTGGCCCAGGGTGATTTGGGCGAGCGCTTACGAAAACACCATTTCGGTTGCACTGTTCCGCGCAATATTCGACCTGATCCTGCCGAAAAAACTGGCCTTCAAGGTGACGCCGAAAGGCATCAACAGCGACGTCAGCGCATTCGATTTCCAGTCCTCGAAGTACTCCCTGATCGTTTTTGCCATTACCTTTATCGCCATCGTCAAGGGATTGTTCGAGTTTTACTACTTCGGCATCGAAAAGGATGCCTACTTCTTTAATCTATCCTGGGCCGTGGCCAATCTGCTGTTGCTGATCACGCCCCTGGTTATCGCGCGCGAACATCCCAGGTATCCTTACCAGAACCGAATCCGCAAGAAGATTCCGGTATCGGTAAACGCGCTCGGATTCAATTTGTCTGCTGCAACCTTCGATATCGATCAGACGGGATTATCGGTTTTGTACGACGGCCAGGCAATTATTCCGCAAAAGGTCGGTCTTCGCCTGGGTGAGAACGATGCGGTTTCAGCCATCGCCCGAACAAGATTTTTCGACAAGGACGACCACGGCAGAAAGCGGGTCTGCTTCGAGTTCATAGAACCGGGCGAGGATCAACTGGGCTGGATCCTGCAACGGGTTCACTGCGACCCTGCTACCTGGAACACAGAGGCAGTCCGGCGCACGCACAGCAACCTGATCATGATTTTCCACTTTTTCAGGGGGCTGTTCAGAACCTTTCACGTACCCAAGGATTTGAGAAGAATGCAGCCGCGGGATAAGATCCTGCGCCTTAAGCGGCTGAGGATTGCCGAAAACCATCGCTGGGCGCTGATTACGAATCAGTCGCGCCAGGGCCTGCGGGTTTATACGATTGGTAGCCCATTCCGTGCCGATACTGTGTCGTTCCGATTTATGGGCGAGATAACGTCCTACCAGGTCGTATATTCCGAGCGAAAGTACTTTTTTCTTAACCGCATCGGGCTGAAAAAATCAATCCTGTGAAAAATATATGACCGTAAAATTAAAAGCGTTTGTATTGGTACTCCTCGTTTCGGTAACCCTGTCCCCTGCCGCGACCGCCACGGAGGCGATAGAGGAAGCCTGGTACCTGATGCGCAGCCGCGCAAACATGAAAATCGGTAACTATGTTGCCGCCATAGAGGCCTACGAAAAATATCTGGAGCTCAAACCCGGAGATCGCGAGGCGCTCAAGGGAATCGCTATCGCCTATGAGAAACAGGGGAAGACGGACAAGGCGATCGCGCGTTACGACAAGTACCTCGAAGTTTTCCAGGACGATGCCGAGACCGCATTCAAGCAGGCGGATTACCTGACCTGGTCGAGATACGCGTATCGCAAGGCGGATGCCGTTAAATACCTGGGCATGGGCCTGGCGGTAAAAGACGATGCCGTGCAGCGTTTGAAATATGCCCGTTTGCTGGCCGCCGACAGGTACGACCTGGATAGCGCGGTCGAGCAATACGAAATATTGTTGAGCAAGGCTCCGCAAGACAATGTCATCCGTACCGAATTCCGCAACCTGCTGTTATGGGATGAACGCTTTTTGTCAAAGGCGATTCAGCAATACGAATATCTGGTTGCTCGCAACCCGGATGACTTCGACAGCCGTAGAAAGCTCGCTGAATTATTGACCGAAACCAGAAAACGCCGGCCGGAGGCCGCGCAAATCTATGCGCAGCTGGTGCTCGAACGGCCGGGTGATCGCAACCTGCGGCATGATTACGCAAAACTGCTGGCGCGTATCGCCGACCAGCTGGAAGAGGCACGACGCCAGTACCGGCTATTGCTCACCGGAACTTCGGATTACGCGATCGCCAGCGAAGCCGCCGCCCTGTTGTCCAGGACAGCGGAGACTCACCCCGAAGCGATAAAGATATACACCGGGATGCTGCAACAACGCCCGGGCGATACCGAGGTTCGCATGAAGCGCGCAGCGCTTTATATGAATCGTAAATCGAATGCTGCACTCGCGCTGGCAGATTACCGCTATGTCATTTCCAACCAGCCCAGACATGTCGGCGCTCACCGGGGCGCGGCCGAGGCTTTGGCCTGGCTCGACGAGGCGGATCTGGCGTTGTATCACGCCAGCCTGGCTGCGCAATATGCAAGGGAAGACGGCGAAGCCAGGGTTTTACGCGACCAACTGGCGCGCGGCAGGGAACCCCGGGTGCTTGCCTCCATCGAAATGCCGTGGCAGAGCGGTAGCGACTTCGAGTTAAACGGGATGCGGCTGGGGGTGCTGGCCAGCCTCGATCCCTCTCCTTTTATTTCGCTGCACGTCGATGTCGGTAACGAGCGCTACGATAGCGACAGCGACGATGCCAGCGGTGTTTGGTGGCTGCTGGGAGGTCAGTATCGGCTCGACTCGAAACGGCGAGTGGATGTGGAAATCGGCGATCGCTCTATTCGAGAGACAGGTGATGCACATATTCTCGATATTGCTTATACCGACGAAATTAAATACTCACCCTGGATTTTGTCGGCGAGATTCAAGCATGCTCCGGTCGAGGATTCGTATCTTTCGCTGGTCGGAGACCCGGATGCAGATATCGGCGGGGCAACCCGCAACGAGATATTTGTGGAATTAATCCGCGAAGATGAGTCGCAGCGGTTGTCCCTGAGGCCATCGCTCGGCTGGGTCGATTCCGAGTCGGAAAGCGCAAATGAGTTTCTGGCTCTCGCCGGCTCTGTCGAGTATCCGGTGGACTGGTGGAAGGAAACCGATACCCGTCTTGGTATTGAGGCGAAGTTTTTATCTTATGCAAACGATCACTCCGGTTTCGAGGCCAGTCAGTCGGAGCCGGCGCCGGGCGGGTATTTCAGCCCGCAATCCTTTCTCGAACTCTACCTGTATACCGATTTCGTGAAGCCGGTCGGAAATGCTGCGGAGTTGAATGTCAAAATAGGCCCAAAATTACAATACGTGGATGACGCCGAGGTCGAGGGCGAGGTCGGAGGTGGTTTGTCGGGAATCGTGTCCTATACTCACAAGCGGAGCGATTCGAGCTATCTTATTCTGACAGCCGAACATGATTTGATCGAGGATCGTTACCGTCGCACGGTTTTGGGCGGTCAATTGGTGTTTATTTTTTAGTAATGGAAGTGCCGTTGGAAGCGTATAAGCCGATGCAAACTGTATTCGATAGAAAATCGTTCGGATGTAATTCCAGAAAATGAATCTAGCTATGCACTACTGCAGGACTTTGACGGCGGCAGCCAGACCCTTACCGCAGGTCATACGCAAACCGGCACTGCTGAAGTTATGGCTGTTCAAGCCTGTCAGGACGAGGATATTCCTGTTCGCCGGCCTGTTGATTTTCCTCATGGTTGCCAACTCCCTGAGCCAGACTATCGTCGACGCGTGGCATCCGCTGGAGCAAAATTCGTTCAAGACCGGCGTCATGGAGTTGTTAAATTCCCCGAAATTACGCAAGCTGCAAAATCTTCGCGAGGTTCGCTACTGGCAACTGTTGAGCGTATTCTGGCTCATCGGCCTCTCGGTGACATCGGTTATCCTGCTTCGGGATTTGCCGCGTTCGATCAGGGAAGCCGAACGGATTTCGGCGGACCTAAAACGTCAGTCGAGCGAAGTCAGGGAGATCAATCCCCTGTTATGCGAAACGCTGAATACCTCGGCAAATAACCTGAGGCTGGATACGAAGCCGCCGGATCAACCGGTTGCGACAGTAAATGCCGGGCCTGCGAAACCCCCCGCGGATATCGCCAAAACGAAGGTAGGATCCAGCTCGGAGCAAAAGGTTCGATTTATCGGGCCCAATCAACGCTACCGAATCGACAAAGCGCTGGCCAGCGGTGGTGCCGGCATTGTGTACCAGGCGGAAGATACGGTGCTTGGGCGCAAGGTGGCGCTGAAGGAATTGCTGGAAGACGTGGCAACCGACGAGGAACAGGCGGAGCGTTTCAAAAGCGAAGCCCGGGCG
>JBATHL010000321.1:0-1827 GCA_049666745.1 Gammaproteobacteria bacterium | reverse complement strand
TAGTAATGCCATCTTCAGTGCGCAACATGGTTCATGGAACGCGGTAAAACCAAGGGGTGCCAGGATTATGGTGACTTATCTGGACGGCAAGGGAAATGCTGGCAAAACAGAACCTTTTGCCGAGGGTTGGTTGACCGAAATGGGCACTTATCTGGGACGACCGGTTGATGTGCAGCAGTATGTAGACGGTTCGCTACTGGTGTCAGACGATAAGGCTGGAGTGGTATATAGAATCTCTTACGACGGTCCTTAACTTTCAAACCGATGGTGGATCGGCTCAGTGGCCGGTCCACTATTCACTTCATACATACAAGGTTATCACTCTTAAGTCGCCAGCCAGGTAAATGAAAAAGCGTCTGTGTATTGCCATTTTGGGTCTGGTCACTAACGCTGCTTATGTCCAGGTAACTTATGCCGTGGAGGGCGTGAACCTCAGTGCGGATCTGGTTGCAGGTAAACAAAAAGCCGATCAAACCTGTGCCAATTGTCATGGATTGTATGGTCAGGCTGCCAGCGGTGGAAATTCTGCTTTTTCTCCCAAATTAACCCCACAAAGCAAGGACTATCTGGTCGCTCGGCTAAACGCCTATCGATCTGGAGCAATTCAACATCCACAGATGTCTCTAATTGCTCAGATGATATCTGAGCAGGACATCGAGAATATTTCCGCTTGGTACGCGAGTATTCCTGTGACCATCACGGGGAGCACCGCCATGCAGGAGGCGGAAGTTGAGGGGAACGAAGGATCGATTGCGAAGGCAGCGGCGGGGAAAACCATAGCCAGTCAAATCTGCTCGAGTTGTCATGGGCTGGACGGGCAGGCCGTAGCGAGCGAAGGTTCGTTTATTATTCCGAGTCTGACTGCACAACAAAAAGAATATATCATTTTACGGTTACGGGAATACAAATCCGGAAGGATTGCCGATCCGCTAATGTCTCCGGTCGCAAAGGCGCTATCGGATCAGGATATCGAGAATATCGCGGCTTGGTACTCGGGCATTGAGATAAAGATCGTTAAAACAGATTAATTTACAGTCTCCTTTTCTGCTGAGTGAGCGGTGGTCGGTAGAGAATATTGTTCTCTGACCCGCATGCTCGTGCATATTCAACTATTTCATGCTTCGCTCATATTCTTGGCTTCCGCCAGCTTGAGCTGCAATTCCCTGATATGCCGTATGGCTTCGTTTACTCTGTTACGCGCCTGCATGGGAAGACTGCGGTCATTCACAAGACGGTTGAGTTGTTTGATGATCTCGTTACTTTTATTGTTCATGCACTCTCTTTGGGTTATTTTTTACCAATACAGACCCCGGTAGTCGTTTAGCGGGTCGATATTGTTCTTTAGAAAAGCGTTCTTACAATCCGGGTAAATCCGCTAACCAGGTTTTTATCGGTTGCATCTGCTACGTCAGGATCATTTCCATTCGATCGGGGTTTATAAAAAGTTTAAATCCTGATCGACTGATTGTGCTGGGTAGCTCTCACCGCCCAAAATTCATCTCCGAATTAACAGCGTGAGGTCCAGGGTTTTACGGCTTAAAAATAACACTTAAGATCAGACACGACATCCCCTATACAGGGTAAATCAATTGAAAACCTTAATTGAATCTCTAAATAATCTGCAAAATGATAATCGAGAGTCGGGATTGGGTGGTGGGTTCAACTGACCGATAGAAATCAAGTGAGTCGGTGTCGATTAAACCGGAGCATGGGCGGACGGCAGGTCTTGAATCGAGAAGCTCATCTTAACTCGAGGGGTTTTTCAAGGCTTCCGTAAGCGGAACCTGGCGAGTGCACAGGCTCTAGTTGATAAAGGGTATGCTTCCC
>JBATHL010000320.1:0-4180 GCA_049666745.1 Gammaproteobacteria bacterium | reverse complement strand
GCCATGGCGACAGCCCGGTGCCGCCTACGCCCTACTCGCTCGACGACCTGGTCGATGATCTCGAAGCCTTGCGTCAAAAGCTCGGCCACGAGAAAATTCATGTCGCCGGTCACTCGCTCGGCGGCATGATCGGCCCGGCGTACGCGCATGCCCATCCCGAACACACGTTCAGTGTCAGCCTGCTCAGTACCGCCGCCGGACGCAGCGAGGATGATCGCGCCAAATTGCAGGCGGTTGGCGATGCGATGGAGCAAAACGGCATTGCTGAAACCCTCGGCACCTTTGTCGCACGCTGGTTCACCGACGCGTTCATGGCAGCCCATCCGGAGCAGATTGAAGCGCGCCTGCAACAGGTCAGGGACACGCCCGCCGACGTTTTCCTGAGCGTATTCTGGATTTACGCCACTACCGAAATGGCCCCCTGGCTGCACGAAATCCGCTGCCCCTGCCTCGTGCTCACCGGTGAATTCGACGGCGGTTGCAACCCGCGTCTGAATGAATTCATGCACGCCGAGCTGCCTGACTCACGCCTGGTCATCCTCGATGGACTCAAACATTCGTTGATGATCGAAGCAAGTAACCGGGTTCTCCCCCATTTGCGGGAATTTCTATTACAACAGGACGCGGACTGATACTCTGCGCGCCATGGAATTCAACAACCTGAAAGCGGCCCTGTTCGTGGTCATCGCAATGTCGCTGATCACCACCAACGACGCCATCGTCAAACATATCACCCAGGTGTTTAACGTGGGCCAGATCATATTCCTGCGGGGCGCCCTGATCTGCGTGATCTTTGCCATTGTGATGCGCTTACGCAGGCAACCGGTTTTCAACCGCCAGACTTTGCACCGCTGGAACCTGCTACGCGGTCTGTTTGAACTGGGCGCAACGCTGATGTTCATGACCGGCCTGTCCTTACTGCCGATCGCAGTCGCCTCTACGCTCGGTTTTTCATCCCCGATATTCCTGGCGCTGCTGGCCGGGTTAATCCTCAAGGAGGAAGTCGGCCTGGATCGCTGGATCGTGATCCTGGTGGGATTCGGGGGCGTCATGCTGATCACCAATCCATTTGCCGAATCCACCTCATGGGCGATGGTATTCCCCATTATCTGTGCCTTTTTCGTTGCCCTGCGCGATATCGCCATCCGTTACGTACCGCATAATATCCCCTCCTCGCAGGTTGCCTTTACCAATGCATGGATCGTCATGATTGGTGGGGGAATCTATTCCATTTACCAGGGATGGGGCGACGCGGACCTGCAATGGTACCTGTGGTTCTTCGGTCTCGGCGCCGCACTTTACTGCGGATACCTGTTCCTGATTATCGGCAGCCGCCTGGGTGAACTTTCCTTTATCAGTCCGTTCAAATACATCAGCATTCTGATCGCGCTAATCTACGGCTATCTGATCTGGGGCGACAAGCCAACCATGACCATGCTGGGAGGCGCCCTGATTATCGTAATTTCGGGTATCATCCTGCTATCGACTGAAAAACGCAGAAACCGTATCAAGACGCTGGCACCACAGGGGCAATAGTTCATGTCATCTCAACAACTCCTCAAAGCGACAGGCTGCAGTAGCGGTGCTGTCATCGACTGGTTATTTGCCGACGGTCGCCGTATCGAGAGCACCAATAAATTCGTCCACCAGCTGTCACACCAGCTGAACGATCACGGCGCGTCGATCGATCGGCTGATGCTGTCGCTACTAACACTCAACCCGCAACTGATCGGCACCTCGGAAACCTGGCTGAAGTCGACCGACACAACCACACTAGTCAATGCATCTCACGGCGTACGTGACACCGAACGTTTCATCGGTAGCCCGTTGCAGGCGATTTATGAAACCCATAAACGCGTGCGCAAGCGGCTGGATAACCTGCCGGAAGACGCACACCGCGCCTATACCGAACTGGCCGAAGATGGCTTTACCGACTACCTGGCATTACCGGTGCTGTTCGGCGAGGTCGCCCAGCCCGGTGCCGCGATCATCATCTGCACCAAACAAAAAGGCGGCTTCAGCGATCAGGATATCGAGAGCTTTCGCCAGATTCGGGATTACCTGGCACCGATTCTCGAAGTGCATGCCTTGCGACACATATCGCGTTCGCTGATGAATACCTACGTCGGTAAACGCACCAGCGAAAAGGTCCTCGCCGGCATGATCAAGCGGGGTGACGCGGATGTCATCAACGCTGCATTGTGGTACAGCGATCTTCGCGACTTTACCTGCCTGACCGAAACCCTGCCCGCGGAACAGGTACTCGAAATGCTGAACGAGTACTTTGAATTCGTCTCGGCCGCGGTCACTGCCCGGGGCGGCGAAATTTTACGTTTTATCGGCGATGCGATGCTGATCGTATTTCCGATTGACGATAATATGTGTAAACAAACCGCCTGCAACGCCGCCATCGATTCCGCCATCGATGCCTATAACACCCTGGCGAGCCTCAACCACCAGCGTCGCCGGCATGGCCAGCCAGTGATAGAATTCGGGGTCGGTCTCAATGTCGGTGAAGTCATTTACGGCAATGTCGGTGCTCCCGACCGACTCGACTTCACCGTCATGGGTCCCGCCGTCAACCGCACCGCGCGCCTGGAAGCACTGACCAAGGAATTGAGCTGCGACATCCTGTTCTCACAGAACTTCGCCGAGTTGATCGAAATACCTTCGGAGTTCCTGGGGAATCACGAAATGAAGGGAATAGCGGAGCCACAGGCTGTCTATGCGCTGTGCAAAACCTGAGCTCGCGCCGCGGCAAGATTCATTCCGTTTGTCAAAAACCGGGGTCAGAGCGCAATTGTTTCTAATATTAGAGAATATTGTGCTCTGACCCGCATTGTGCAAGACCTGACCAGGCTTATATCCGGGGCTCCTGTGTGCCAGGCGCCTGGCTGATTGTTGGCGATCAATTATCCACGGCAACCGCAATCACGAACAGGACCGCGTAATCCTGTTTGTTACATCCCTCGACCTCGGGCATCGGCGCGCCGGGCCTGACTCGAAAAGCGGTCCGGTCAGCCCTGGCCGGGGAACAGCTGTTACTGCCCGCAATCGGCCTGTACCGCGCGGAGCGACACGGCAAATGCGTTACGTCGTAAAGTTTTGCACCCTTGTCGAGTTCCCAGCGTCGTTCGCCATTCTCGTCCGCGGGGTGTACGGTCAGTACCGCCATCATCTCGCGATCACCGGTGACGATATACTTGCCGGGTGGCACCGGAAAATCCGGTTGCTCCATAATCAATACATTTTCTTCCAGCCACCAGTCCCCTTGATCGAATTTCCACTGCGCCGGCGCGACGCCGCCGGCCGCCTGCAACTGATCAAAGTTTTTCAGCCGCACGCCGCGTGGACCGGGATCCTTGCTCCACAGTCCCCATGACTGCGCACCTTTTCCCGAGCTGGCATCGGGATCGCCCAGGGCCGCGATAAATTGTGTCGGTATGCTTTTGAACGTGGTCTGATCATTCATGGCCTGTACCGACTGCACCGAGATGGCCATCATCAGTAATAATCCCAGTGCCAGAAACTTGCGCTTTTTCAGGCTCCGCGTCTCAGCGGTATCATTTAAAACGTTGCTTAAGCTAACTGCTCCGGGATCTGACTTCATCTGTGGTTTTCTCTCTATCGGTTATTGCCATGCTGGATAGAACTTGTTACGTATTCATTGCCACTTCGGATCACATCACAACCTGGTAGCGCTGCCCGAGTAGCGCAACTTCAAGGCTAGTTTCGCCTGTTGCAAATTCCGGCTCGAGATATGCGATGGCGAGGTTTTTCTGCACCCGGAATCCCCAGGCCGCCGAAGTGATGCTGCCAACGACTTCATTCTCGCAATATACCGATTCGCCAGGCTGACAGGGTGCGCTCGCGCAATCAACTTCCAGCAAGACACGCCTGCGCCTGGGACCGGATTCAATCTGCTGTAGCAGTCCCTCTTGGCCGGTAAACGATTTCTCCAGGTTCACAAAACGCTCCAGCCCGGCCTCGCAGGGATTGTATTCATCGATGAAATCGGCCTTCCAGTGGCCATAACCCATTTCAATGCGCATCGACTCAAGGGCATATATGCCGAAACCACTCAGGCCCAATGGCTCCCCATGCTGCAGCAGCAGCCGGTAAGCCCCGACCAGCTGCTGATTCGGAATGTGTAACTCGTAGCCCGATTCACCGCAGTAAC
>JBATHL010000319.1:0-1561 GCA_049666745.1 Gammaproteobacteria bacterium | reverse complement strand
TCAGAATTATCAAGCATATGGATAAGTGTTATTGTAGTACGAAATTTGAGTAGGGTATAACATCATCCTGTGAATAAGAGATACAAGTACGGAACCTGTTTCAGCTGTGGCCAAATCAGTGTTCAGGAGAAAAGGATACTGTCGTGCATTTAACCATCGGTGTCACCGGTCATCGTTATCTGCTTGCGGAAGAGATTCCTGCAATCAGGAAAAAAGTGCGGGATTTTTTCCTGCAACTAAAAAGTGATTTTCCTGATCTTGAACCACAGTTAATCACCCCGTTGGCGGAAGGCAGTGACCGGCTTGTAGCGGACGTGGCCCTCGAGTTGGGTTATCAACTTATTGTTCCTCTGCCCATGTCACAGGCCGACTATGAAATGGATTTTTCATCACCGGAAGCGATTGAGGTTTTCAGGGACTCGCTGAAAAAAGCACGGGTCATTTACCTGCGCACACTGCAAAAAGACCCCGGCATTAGCCCGAACCAGGAAGAAAGAACGCGACAATACGCACAGATGGGCATTTTTATTTCAAACCACAGCCAGGTGTTGTTGGCTCTTTGGGACGGAAAGCCTTCTTTGGAAGTCGGTGGCACCGCCAGTGTGGTCAATTACCACCTGACAGCCGTCATGCCGGGTTTTTCAGAGGCAGAAGACTCCACCAACCTGCTGGCCGATAACGAAAACGATCTGGTTTACCACATCGTCTGTTCCAGGGACCGTCCCGATGGGCAACCAATGGAAGGTCTGTCGCCCTTGCAGGCTACCTGGGATACCGCGCAATTCGGCCTTGAGTCGGGCGAACATCTACCTGTTGAATACAAGATCATGTGGCATCGATTGCAGGAGTACGGTCGCGACAGAAAAAAATATAAGTCGGATATAAAAGAAAAAGGAGCGAATCTTCTTAAGAACGCCCCCGATCTTGATCTCCCGATCGGAACCCATGAGATTGCCGGTCAACACCGGATTGCTGACTGGCTGGCCATTCACTTTCAGAAAAGAATCTCCTTTGGTCTGATATCCATACATAGTATTGCGGTCCTGGTTGGCCTGATCTTCATTATTTACTCGGAAATTGACGGGTTTGACTTCCTGGTTAACTTTTTACTACTGGCTTTTGTTGTCGGGTTTATTATTTACAAGATCGGAGAGTATCGGCAGTGGCATCGCAAACACCTTGATTATCGCGCCCTTGCGGAGGGATTGCGGGTGCAGTTTTACTGGAGCCTGGCCGGGGTGATTGATGTGCAATCGGCCGAATTCGCCTATGACAACTTTTTACAGAAACAGGATGTTGACCTGGGGTGGATTCGTCACGTCATGCGTAACGTCAGTCTTTCACGTAGCCGTGACAATGTGCCACAGGGTGCATGGGTGGGCTGGGTCATTGAGCAATGGGTCGGTGATGAAGACTGTCAATCCGGTCAGTTATGTTACTACCGGAGCAAGGAGTTGGAAAAAGCCTGCAGATTCAGGCGTACCACCTTGTTGGGCAGGATCACTTTGTGGCTGGGTATCCTGATCGCAGTGGTGCTGGCAATTGCCGGTACGGATATGGA
>JBATHL010000318.1:0-9906 GCA_049666745.1 Gammaproteobacteria bacterium | reverse complement strand
GGATACGCAGCTTGCCCATGCCGTGCAGGATCTTCGACACAATCAGTGCCGGAAAGAAACCCAGTACGAAGAACATGATCAAGGCACCCAGGAAGTTACCCCAGGGTGTAATGGGCGCATATCCCTCAAACGGTGAGGAAGGATAACCCCACAGCATGAAACCGGCCACGACAATACCGTAAAAACCGGCATAACCATGTACCGCAACCGCGCCGACGGCGTCGTCGATCTTGAACCTGCGTTCTACCCAGAAATGCATCTTGTAAGCGAGGATCGCACCACCTGCGCCGATCAGCATGGCCTGGATGGGGTGGTACAGGTCGTTACCCGACGAAGCGCCAATGACGCCTGCGAGACCACCGGAGTAGGTCCAGAAAGCGTCACCGTCCGAAATCAGGTATGCCGCCATCAAACCGCCCGACAGCGACATCAGGAAGTTAAACGTAATCGCAGACAGCGTAGTTGGCTGCAGGTAGATATTAGTGGCGCTGAAGAACGTCTTGTCGGGCACATCCAGCATCGCGGGACCATAGACATCGATAATCGGAATGTTACAGGCCACGTAGAAACCCCAGAAACCGGTATAGATCAGGAACAGCCCTATCGTCACCAGCCAGGGATTGTGCGGGTTGATATTTCTCGGTGTGCCGTCGGCCGCGAATTTACCGATGCGTGGGCCCAGTACCAGTAATACACCCAACCCAAAACCGCCAGCTATCGCATGGATAACGCCGGAAGCGTAGGCATCGTGGTAACCCAGTTTCTGCACCATCCAGCCGTTCCACGACCAGCCCCAGGACGCATCGATGATCCAGGTAAAGGAACCGATGACCACCGCCAGTACCCAGAAAGCACTGGGGCGAATACGTTCGATAACCGCACCGGATACGATGGAAGCGGCAGTCCATGAGAACAGCAGGAAAGCTGCCCAGAACACACCGTTAATACGCGCCCAGAAGGCGGTATCGTCTGCCGTCAGGGCACCGCCTTCTTGTGGTGGGCCACCCATATGCGCACCCATCAGCTCGCTCCAGGGTGTCGCAAATGGCGCGTCTACCAGCGGACCGATGATCCAGGGACCATTTACAAACGCAAAATAAATCCACCAGCCAAAGAAGAAGAAGGTAACGGTTACCAGCGGGATAACCATGGTGTTCTTCATCAGGGTGTGGGTATGGTTCTTGTAGCGTGAAGCCCCTACCTCATACACACAGAAACCGACGTGAATCAAAAACATAAACACGACGGTTACCCAGTAATAAAACTCGGTAAATATAATCCCGAGCGCCGTTAGTTCGTTATCCATTTTTCTCCCCCCTCATGTTTTGAGATTTATAAATTTTTGCCAGAATCCCACCGGCACTACACAAAATGATTTCCAGTTAGTTCATGGTTTCGGTCGCCCTGAACTTTAATCGCCCGAATGAAAATCAGAATCTTTTATACCTCTATCCGCATTCGGTATCAATAAATTTAAAATTCCAGGACCTGAAAGGCATAAAAGGATTTCCGATAATTCGAGTAATCCCCTGTATGCTTTAGCAACCTCCAGCTTCCTCAGACGAACTTTTCGTACGCCTTACGCAGATCCACCATCGGGTGGCCGCTCGCCATCTGGAATTTCACCAGCAGCTCGCGCGCGATCATGTCTCGATCCTGCTGATTATCCGGTAAGTCAATATTGTCCGGAATGGTAACCCAGCCGTTGATATTACGATCGAAAACCGCCGGATTGCCTTCTTCATAGCCCATGTGCACATCCTCGAGCCAGTTCAGATCGCTCCAGCCCATGATTTCCATGTACTTGTGCAGAAATGGCGTGCAGCGCTCCATGTCGGGCACCAGGTTAACGTCGTAGCGATAGCCGATATGCTGACCGATGATTTTTTCGCGTTCAGAATCGACACCGTCGCCTTCGAGAAAATGATTGATATCTTGTTCAGACATTTCGACCTCCTTAGAAACGTGTCATGTCGGGGCGACCGACGGTGTGTTGAGTACCGGCCATCGGTACCTGCGCACAGGCCGAGGCTTCCATCGTCAATGCCGCCAGGTCTTCCGGCTCCAGTGAATGGATGTTGGTCTTGCCACAGGCACGTGCGAACAGCTGCGCTTCGATGGTCAGCGTATGCAGGAAGTTATATACCCGCTCTGCCGCCGAATCCGGATCGAGACGCTTGCGCAAAATCGGATCCTGGGTCGCCACACCGACCGGGCAACGACCGGTATGACAGTGATAGCAGTAACCCGGATCGACACCCATTTCGGTCTGAAAATCGGCTTCCGGGATATCCTTGTTACAGTTCAGCGCGATCAGTGCCGAATGACCGATCGCAACTGCGTCAGCACCCAGCGCAATCGCTTTGGCGAGGTCGGCGCCATTGCGGATACCGCCCGCGTAGACCAGCGTGATTTCACCGGACATGCCGACATCGTCGAGTGCCTGGCGCGCCTGGCGGATCGCGGCGATGCCGGGGACACCGGTATCTTCGGTCGCAAGGTGAGGACCGGCGCCGGTACCACCTTCCATACCGTCGATGTAAATCGAATCGGGTCCGGTCTTGGCGGCCATACGCACGTCATCATAAACACGCGCCGCACCGAGTTTCAGCTGAATCGGAATCTGCCCGTCGGTCGCTTCACGCACTTCCTGGATCTTCAACGCCAAATCGTCTGGTCCCATCCAGTCGGGGTGACGCGCCGGTGAGCGCTGATCAATACCCGCCGGCAGGGAGCGCATTTCAGCCACCTGGTCGGTTACCTTCTGTCCCATCAAGTGACCACCGAGACCAACCTTGCAACCCTGCCCGATAAAAAACTCGACCGCATCGGCGAGACGCAGGTGGTTCGGGTTAAAGCCATAACGTGACTGGATACACTGGTAAAACCACTTTGACGAATAGCGACGTTCGTCGGGGATCATGCCGCCTTCACCGGAACAGGTTGCGGTGCCCGCCATCGTGGCGCCACGCGCCAACGCGGTCTTGGCTTCATAACTCAGGGCGCCGAAGGACATGCCGGTAATGTAGACCGGGATGTCCAGTTCCAGCGGGATCTTGGCATTGGGGCCAATGACGGTTTTGGTCAAACACTTTTCGCGGTAACCCTCGATAACGAAACGCGTCAGGGTACCCGGCATAAACGTCAGGTCGTCCCAGGTCGGGATCTTCTTGAACAGCGAGAAACCACGCATGCGGTAACGGCCGAGTTCCGCCTTGATGTGAATATCATTCATCACCTCGGGCGGGAAGATGAAACTGTTGCCGAGATGATATGGATCTATTTTTTTATCAGACATCTTAATTCTCCAAGATAGAAGCCGTGCCTAGAGCACCAGCTTCTTCTCTGTAGGTTCGAGGTTATCGTAGTTCCACAATTGCTTGCCGGAAGTCAGCTTGATCATGTTATCGACACCGTTGGGGGTCGACATGCCGTACTGAGACAACTTGCCTTCGAGGTAGCGCTTGTCGAGGTCGGTCAGTTCGGTTTCGACACAGTCGACGCCGAGGCTGGCAATCTTGCCGCCCACGTAAATGGTACCGTCGTACATCGAATCGCCGAGGTTATCGCCGGCGTCGCCGAGAATAATCATGCGTCCGCGCTGCATCATGAAACCGGTGAATGCACCGACACTATCGCCCACGATAATCGTACCGCCCTTCTGATCGATACCGACACGCGCGCCCGCCTGACCCTTGCAGACCAGGTCGCCACCACGAATCGCGGCGCCGAACAACGAACCCGCGTTCTTTTCGATGATCACCTTGCCCGCCATCATGTTTTCGGCGCAGGACCAGCCGACACGACCACTGATATGAATATTGGGGCCGTCGATCACACCACAGCCGAAGTAGCCGAGGCTGCCTTCGAAGTTCAGGTTCACACGATTCAGAATACCGACGCCGAGTGAATGCTTGGCACGCGGGTTTTTCACCGTAATCGTACCGTGGCCCGATTTCATCAAATCACGAATCTTGATATTGATTGCGGAAATTTCCATTTCCGCGGCATCGAATTCGGCCGACTTGTCAAAATCAACTTCATAAGCCCATGGATAGGTGAAGTTTTCCTCCTCGGTAGCCGAGAAGAACATTTGCTGGGTGCGACCGGCGAGCTGCTCTTCATGCAGCCCCATGTCATGCGATGTAGTTACGCTGCCCATACTTTTACCTCCCCTTGATAAGGATCCCAGGTGTCTATTTCACGCGGGAAAATACTGCGAATGGCCACTTCTTCCGAAGCCAGACCGACAAATTCATCACTCTCGTAGAGCACCATCGGTTTTGCCCCCATCACGTCCTTGGCCATGCCCAGCTGGTTGCCGGTGGCCACGAGATAGGTAAATACACCATCGATGACATCGATAGTTCTGCGCATCGCGCCTTCGAGCTCGTCGCCGCGGTCAATCCGGTCAGCAATATAGACCGCAATCAACTCCGAGTCGCAGTTCGACATGAAGCGATGACCACGACGTTCGAGATCGCGACGCATGGTCCAGTAATTGGTCAGCTGACCATTGTGAACCACCGATACATCATTAAAAGGGTAAGCCCAGTAAGGATGTGCGGAACGGATATCGACGTCCGATTCGGTCGCCATACGGGTATGGCCAATCGCATGCGTGCCGACAAAACCTTTCAAGCCGTACTGATCGGAAACCACGGTTGCATCGCCGAGGTCCTTGATCAATTCCAGGGCCTTACCGACGGACAGGATTTCAACCCCGTCAAGGTCTTCGATAAAATCGATTAAACGTTTCAGGTCACCGTCGAACTTGAAGTGATAGCGGAAGGCATACTCGGTTGCGTCTTCGGTTTCGGTGACTTCGGCACCCATCTCGGCCAGACGCACATCGACCGCCGCCTTGCGTTCGACGACCTGGCGGTGAATGTCGAAGCCGGTCCTCATTTCTTCCTGTTCGGCGACCTTGAAACGCAATACCTGCACGCCTTCGTCGCCCTTGCCATAAAGTGCAAAACCGGTCGAGTCCGGCCCGCGGTGCTTCAGCGCCTGAAGCATCTGGGTCATCTCGCTACCGATATCACTGGTAACACCGCCTTTCCAGATAAGTCCAGCAATACCACACATAAGATTATCCTCTTAGAGTTAGATATCCGGCTGCCGAGGCAACCTTAGTATTAAATCCCGGTGCCACCAATGCGTACACCGGGAGAATTTAATGCAAGCCTATGGCAGGCAGTCGAGATAAGTTTCGACATCCCAATCGGTAACGGTGTGATTAAACCGCTCCCACTCGTCGCGTTTGTAATGTTCGAAAACTGTGAACATTTCGCCCGGCATGGCTGACTTGATAACTTCATCGGCACGCAACTCATCGAGCGCTTCACCCAGCGACATCGGCAGTTTCTTGACATCCTTACCTGCATCGATGGCGTCGTATATATTGCGCTCCTCGGCTTCACCCGGATCGAGATCATTGTCGATGCCGTCGTCGAAAGCCTTCAACAGCGCCGAACCCATCAGATAGGGATTCACCATCGAGTCTACCGAACGGTATTCGAAACGACCCGGTGCTGATACACGCAATGCACAGGTTCGATTCTGGTAGCCCCAGTCGGCAAAGATCGGTGCCCAGAAACCGGTGTCCCACAGGCGACGGTAAGAGTTAACCGTTGAGGAACCGATCGAGGTCAATGCACCGAGGTGTTTGATGACACCACCGATCGACTGCAGACCAATGGGACCGGGCGCACGATCGTCGATTGCCGGATCTGGCATGAAAGTATTTTCACCACCGATACGGTAGCTGAAAGCACCTTCCATACCCGGCAGGGATTCCATGCCAAGTTTATTAACTACATCTTCACCACCGCGCCACAGCGACATGTTGTGGTGACAACCGGAAGCCGAAACACCCATGAACGGCTTCGACATGAAACAGGCGATCAGGTTGTCTTCTCGCGCCACCTGGGCACAGATTTGACGGTAGGTAGTCAAGCGGTCCGCGTTACGCAGCACATCATCGAACTGGGTATTCAGTTCGAGCTGGCCAGGCGCGTCTTCGTGATCGCCCTGGATAATATCGAGGCCCATTTGAACCGAATATTCGATAACTTTCATGAAGGATGGGCGCAGTTCTTCGAACTGGTCGATGTGGTAGCAGTTCGGCTTGGTAACGCCACCGGCCATCTTGCCGTCTTCACCCCGTTTCAGCCACATCATTTCAGGCTCAGTGCCACAGCGCATGTCGAGGCCGTGCTTGTCCTGGAATTCGTTGTGGATGCGACGCAGATTACCGCGGCAGTCCGAGGTCAAAGCGCCACCCGGATTCTCACGCTCTTCGCGGTTACGGAACAAGGTACAGAATACGCGGCCAATACGCTTGTCCCAGGGTAATTGACAGAAGGTTTCCGGATCAGGGATCCCGACCAGTTCCGATGACTCAGGGCCATAACCGATATAATCACCATGGCGATCGACAAACAGGTTAGCCGTTGAGCCGTAAACCAGCTGAAAGCCTTTCTCAGCCAAACGCTCCCAGTGCATGGCTGGAATACCTTTACCGACGATGCGCCCGGTAACAGAAATAAACTGGTAGTAAATGTAATCGACACCAGTTTCTTTAATTTTTTCGCTTACCTGTTTAACCAGTTCTGCGCGCCCTGGCGCCTCTACATGTGCTTGTAAATCGGTCATATCACCCTCCTGAGGTTAAAAGACTAACTACTTAAACGCTTTGGTTCTGCATGAATATCAGCCGGTATTTAGGTATTTTTTTCACCGGGATATCCTGTAATTCACTGCCCAGAGTACGATCTGGGAAAATCTGACAGGCAGCAATGGTATACCTATCGGCTCATCCAAGACAAGACCTAAAATGGCTTTTTTTGTACAATTGCCATGAAAAACAACAAGAATAATGGACCAATTTTTACCAGAGGCTATTTTGTTGATGACTTCCCGCTATATTTTGCTGTCTCACGAATTGCACCTGGTAAAATAATTTCTTATTTTTATTTTAAAATTCAATTGTTTATGAAATTTTTATTAAATTTTCCACTCTCTCGAACAACATCCCGTCAGTATCACAGCCGTTAATAGACTTAATGCCAATTTTGTCTCAAAGTTCCACTTTCGAATCATATTACGCGCTATAAAGGCTTGATTCGAAGACTTTATTGCCTCATTATTGTACCAATTTAGAGTACCATAATAATACCGCGTAGCAGGGAGTCCGAAAGCTTGAAATCCGCAGACAGTAACGCACAGATGGCAGCAGATTCAGAATTAAGAGCAATTTCGAAGCCGGGCGCCAATCGTATCGGCGTTACCACCAGCAAGGTCGTGGCGCTTTTGCGGCGCCGAATTCTCGAAGGCGAATACTCCTTCGAAGAAAGGCTGCCCGCCGAGCGTAACCTGGCTGAGGAATTCGATGTTTCGCGCGGCACCATTCGCTCGGTGTTACAAATTCTCGAACAGCAACATCTGGTAACCCGCCAGATCGGCAGCGGCACCTACGTGTCGCACAGGGAAACTACCAACCAGCAGGAAATATCCAGCATTACCAGTCCGATTGAAATGGTCGAAGTGCGTATCGCGATAGAACCCCAGCTGGTAAGGCTGGCAATTGCCAATGCGAGTTCGCGGGATCTTGAAGAACTGCGTGATGCGTTGCGACAGTGCGAAGCCTGCGATGGAGACTCGGATAAATTTGCCCGTGCCGATACCGCCTTTCACATGGCGCTCGCGCATTGCTCGAAAAACAAACTGATGTACTGGCTGTATGAACGCATCAGTGAAGTACGCCGGCATTCGCAGTGGCGGAGCATGAAATCCAAACTACTGACCTCGGAGCGCATGAACTATTACAATAGCCAGCATCATGCCCTGTATGAAGCCATCGCGTCGCGTGACACCGCGGCTGCGGTCAAACTCATCAAGGATCATCTCTACGGGGTACAGGATGACTTACTTGAAACCGACTAGGTACCGCCAGCCATGAATGCACCAATAATCGCATCGCCGGTTCGAATGCTGCAACCCGGGCTCAATACTCTGCCCCCGGATACCGAGCGCTACGTTGTTCGGGCAGGTGGTATTACTGCGCTTGAACTCTTTAGTGGCGACGAAATCGAACTGGTTAATCCCGAGGGCATGCAAGTGGGTGAAATCACCGTATTCGATACCGCGGGAAAAAGTGACATTCAATGTATCGGCGCAACCGCCAATGGGCGGGCCGAGGGACTAAAGTTCATCCTCGGTGGATATGGCGCTAGCGCGACCAAGCTCGAACGGACGCTTCGCTATCGCAACATTTCGCTTGAATCGGCACAGAGTACGAGTATTTTCAGCAACGAATCGCCTGCAGGTGACTCGATTCGCTTCACAGCAAACGAAGATTTAATCTGTATTGTTGCCGCTCCTGGCTTACCCATGCTGGCCGATCAGCAAAACACCATAACCGACCTCACTATTTTTGTGCACCGACAGCCCAGAGAAGACGGAGAACGACTGATTCGTTTACCGGATCCGCTCGCAGACCCTTTACAGGACGTACGTATCGAAGCGCGTACCGCTTTTGTCTATGAAATCAAAGCCGGGCAATACCTGCAGATTATCGATGTCGAGGGCCGTGAATGTTCCGATTTCCAGTGTTTTGATATCGCCGCGCTGGACAAGGGCCTGGAACGCTGTATTGATGCCACCAGTACGCGTCACGTGGTGGGGAAATCCTACCCGGCACCTGGGCTACTGGCGAAATTCTACACCCAGGATTTCGAACCCCTGGTCGAACTGGTGCGTGATACCTGTGGCCGCCACGACAGTTTTGGAACCGCCTGCACTGCGAAATACTACGATGATCTGGGCTACCCCGGACATGTGAACTGTTCCGATAATTTCAACCGCGCGCTGCAACCCTTTGGAATCCAGCCTCGTCCCGGCTGGATGGCGATCAACCTGTTCTTTAACACCAATATCGACGATACCAACCAGATGTATTTCGACGAGCCCTGGTCCCGTCCCGGCGACTATGTCCTGATGCGTGCACTCAAGGACATGGTCTGCGTATCATCCGCCTGCCCCTGCGATGTCGATCCAGCCAACGGCTGGAACCCGACCGATATTCACATGCGAATATACTCAGGCGAGAATTCATTTACCAAAGCGATGGCCTATAGAATGACAACTGATGCAGAGAAACAACTGACCAAAGAAACCGGTTTTCATCCTCGAACACTGGAACACACCCGCAATTTCACCGAGTATGCGGGCTACTGGCTCGCCAACAGTTACACTAAATATGGCGCTATCGACGAATACTGGGCCTGTCGAGAAGGCGCGGTGGTGATCGACCTGTCGGCATTACGCAAGTACGAAGTAACCGGTCCAGACGCCGAGCTACTAATGCAGACCTGCGTCACGCGCAATATTCGCCGCCTCGCAGTGGGCCAGGTCGTCTACACGGCAATGTGTTATGAAAATGGCGGCATGATCGACGACGGTACCGTGTTTCGCCTTGGACAGGATAATTTCCGCTGGATCGGCGGTAATGATGAAAGCGGTATCTGGCTGCGCGAACAGGCGCAGCAGCTCGGTTTGCAGGCCTGGGTACGCAACTCCACCGATCAACTGCATAACCTGCAGGTGCAGGGCCCCAAAAGCCGGGATATCCTGAAACAGATCATCTGGACCCGTCCCGACCAGGCCACGCTGGAAGAGCTCGAATGGTTTCGCTTCTCGATCGCGCGCATCGGCGATGAACACGGCATTCCGCTTGTCGTCTCGCGTACCGGCTATACCGGTGAACTCGGATATGAGGTGTTTTGTCATCCCAGGGATGCGCCTGCGGTCTGGGATGCGATCTGGGAAGCGGGCAAGGCCTACGATCTGACGCCACTCGGGCTCGAAGCCCTGGATATGTTGCGCGTTGAAGCGGGGCTTATT
>JBATHL010000317.1:0-14826 GCA_049666745.1 Gammaproteobacteria bacterium | reverse complement strand
GTGCAGCAGATTGGCGCTACCGTACAACATGATCCCGCGATTACCAGCCGCGTATTGAAAATGGTCAACAGTGCCTACTATGGCCTGCCAAACCAGGTGTCCTCGGTCGCACAGTCGGTTTCACTGCTGGGTCGCGAAAGACTCAAGCATATCCTGATTGGATCGGTATTGAGGGGCGTGTTCAGTGGACAGGACAACCCGGCGTTCTCGATGCAGGAGTTCTGGCAACACAGCATCAAGACTGCAATCATTGCCCGCCAGTTAGCCAGCCAGATCAGCGAGATCAAGGAACCCGAAACAATGTTTACCGCGGGCCTGTTGCACGATATCGGTAAGCTGCTACTGATTAACAAGTATCCTGAGCGGATGCTCGTGGCGGAAGAGTACATGATCCAGAAGCGGGTCGATATACTGGTTGCCGAACTCGCGCAGATCGGCGTCACGCATACCGCGGTGGGTGAAGCCCTGATGGAGCACTGGGGCTTGCCGCAACTATTGATCGATTGCGCCCGTAATCACCACGAAATGGTCCACGACGGGCCGCACCGCACCGCGACACACCTGATTTACCTGGCCAACAACCTGAGCAAGTACGTACCACCGCTCGATGACTCGGAAACCCAGGATATTCTGGACGATATCGAAAACTGGGATATGGGTTATGCCACGCTCGAAATGATTGCCAGTGCCTGCCAGCACGCCGATGATATGGTGTTCGAAGTCATGGAATCACTCGGCATGGTCGCACTCGAAATCAGTAGCGACTAGCAGCTAGTTTATTACGCCTGCCGGGCTTTGCCGACCTCGGAAAGCCAGATGCCGCCAAGTACCAGGATCAGTGCCAGCGCGTGGTACATCTGGAAGACTTCCTGCAGGAATATCACCGCCATGATCGACGCGAATACCGGAACCAGGTTTACGAACACCCCTGCGCGGCTTGCGCCAATTAACGTTACCCCCTGGATAAAAAAGACCTGCGCAATGAGCGATGGCAACAATGTCACCAGCAATGCGAGTGTCCAGCCCGTCGCCGTTGGTGCGGTCCAGCCCAGTCGATAGGTCTCAATGGCAACCAGGGGTAGCGATACCAACCAGGCGACCGAGGCTATGATGGCGAAAAAACCCAGTGCACTGACATTGGGCCGGCGACTTAAGCCAATCGAGTAGGCGGCATAAAAAAAGCAGGCGATCAACATGAACAGGTCTCCGCGATTCACCGAGGTTGCCATCAGTTCGCCGAGGTTTCCCCGGGATGCCACGATAGCGACGCCGAGTAGCGTGACCGCTACTCCGGCACCCTGGATGACGCTGATGGGCTGACGCAATACCACCAGGCTGCCAAGCAATACAAAAATTGGAATCGAACCCTGCAGAATTCCTATGTTGATCGCGCCGGTATGATGGCCGGCGACATAGAACAGGGCATTGAAGGCGGTAAATCCGCAGCTGCCCATAAGGCATAGAAATGGCAAATGACGGCGTAGCACGGGCCAGTCCCGGACAATATTGTCGCGCGCGATAACCGCGAGTATAAGTACCACGCCGAGCCAGCGGAAAGTAACCAGTTGCATCGGTGATATTTCACCCACGGCGAGTCGGCTGATAATCGCGTTCAGGCCCCAGCACCAGGTCGTGATAACGAGCAGCAAGTAAGCGCGCAAATTGTGACTGGTAGTCATGCCCTGGTCCCGGAGCTATGCAGCAGTTCACGGTGCAGCGTATAAAGACCGCTCAATATGATTATGCTTATGCCGAAAACACTCTGTAAATCAGGAACTTCACCCCAGATCAGGAAGGCGATAACGCCACCAAAAAAAATGGTTAGATACTTTAACGGTGCCAGCGTGCCCACGGCGAGATGCCGGTAACTCAAGGTCATCAGGTACTGTGCCATGCCGCCGAACAATCCGACCAGGCACAGCAATGCGGTATCGGCTAACGACGGTTGCTGCCAGCCCTGCAGGAAAATACCGGCACAGCTGACGATCACCCCGGTGACTGTAAAGTAAAAGGTGATGCAGACGGGATCGTCTATTTTGCCCAGATGACGAATGATGATCGTCGTGCAGCCGATCAGAAATGCGGCTGCCAGCATGTAGAGGCTGCCACTGGCGAGCATGTCGGCGCCGGGACGCACCACTAGCACCATCCCGATAAACCCCAGTAAGATCGCCGACCAGCGCCTGATACCCACCGTTTCGCGCAGCAGGATGACCGACAGCGCTGTCATGAACAGGGGTGCGGTGTGCAGGACCGCTACCGCTTCGGCCAGCGGCATCAAAGAGAAGGCGTAAAACGCGAAACCCATCGCACCGATCCCCATAACGCTGCGCAGCAGGTGCAGTTTTCGTTGTTGCGTCCTCAAAATGCCGGGGCCGCCACGCATCGCGATAATAATCAGCACCGGCACCAGCGCGACGGCGCAGCGGAAAAACATGATCTGCGCCGTGGGATAGATCGCGCCCAACCATTTGACACTTGCATCCATCAACGAGAACAACAGGATGCTCATCATCATCGCGCTGAAGCCGATTAACGGATTGTCTGTCGTTCGCTCTGCGGATAAAGGGTTGCTGGAAACCTCAGTGCTCCTGTCTGCCGAGCAGCATATCGGCCATTTTTTCGGCGACCATGATGACCGGGGCGTTGGTATTACCCGAAATCAAGGTTGGGAAAACCGATGCGTCGATAACCCGAAGTTGCTGGGTTCCATATACCCGACACTGGTTGTCGACAACGGCGGATTTGCGATCAGGGCCCATCATGCAGGTAGACGTGGGATGAAACACGGTCGTACTACGGGCGCGAATATCGGCAATCAGTTCGTCGTCGTCTTGCAGGTTCACACCCGGCGTAATTTCTTCCTCGATGATCTCCGCGAGCGCAGGACAAGCGGCCAGCTTGCGTATCAGCCGCACGCCTTCCAGCATTTGCGTCACGTCTTCCGCGTGCGACAGGTAGTTCGGAAAAATCCTGACCGGTTCCTGCGGATCGCGCGAAGCAATTTGCAGATGGCCGCGGCTCAAGGGCCGAATCTGGCCGATCGAGTTGACGAATCCCGGGTACGGATCGGGCCGCATCAGCGGTCGTTCGCCGGGCGGGGCCGTAGTATAGGTCATCGGGTTGAAATAGGTCTGAATATTGGGGCGAGGGCGGGATGGGTGACTCTTGATAAAACCGCCTGCCTGGTTGAGACTGAGTGACAGTAATCCGTTTCTGAATAGCAGGTATTGCATCCCGGCCAGCATTTTTCCCCACCACGGGGAAATCTGGTTGTTCAGGGTCGGTATACGCGAACGATAGTAATACGCGCAATCCAGGTGATCCTGCAGGTTCCGGCCCACCCCGGGTAAATCGACTAAGGCTTCGATACCATGTTTTTTAAGTAGCGTACCCTCGCCGATACCCGACAACTGCAGTATTTGAGGCGAGTTAATGCTGCCGGCACTGACGATGACCTCACGCTGCGCCCTGACCTGTCGGCGTTTTCCGCCCTGCATGAATTCGACTCCATTGGCTTGCCTGTCTGCAAACAGGATGCGGGTCACATGCGCCTGCGTTATCAGCTCGCAATTGTCGCGTTTAAGCGCCGGATGCAGGTAAGCTCGTGCCGCCGACATGCGCCGGCCGTTACGAGTAGTTATCTGGTAGTTACCAACGCCTTCCTGGTTTTCGCCATTGAAATCCGGGTTGAATTCGAAACCGCAGTCCTGTGCCGCGCTAAAAAATCGCTGACACAAGGGGTGATGCTGGCTGCTGACATTGCTGACGTGAATCGGCCCGTCGGCACCACGAAAATGATTGCCGCCGTCGCCGCAGGTTTCCGCCTTCTTGAAGTAGGGGAGAACCTCGTCCCAGCCCCAGCCAGCATTGCCGAGATCGCGCCATTCGTCATAATCTGCCGCCTGCCCGCGGATGTACACCATGGCGTTTATCGAGCTGGACCCACCCACCACCTTGCCGCGTGGCCAATAGCTCTGGCGATTGTTGATGCCGGGATCCGCCTCGGTCATGTACATCCAGTTGACCGATGGATCGTAGAATGTCTTTCCATAGCCGATAGGGGTCTGTATCCAGAAACGCCGGTCGCTGCCCCCGGCTTCAAGTACCAGTACCCGGGTTTTAGCATCGGCGCTGAGCCGGTCGGCAAGCACGCATCCCGCGGATCCGGCACCGATGATGACGTAGTCGAATTCGAGTTCCACCCTGAGTGTCCGGAGCAAAAAAGAACCCGAATTATAGACGCTGGCACTTCTGCGTAAAGTATAAGTTCAGGTTTCGCCAGGGCATTTGTTGATGCATAATTCATGCGCTAAACCTAGTGGAGCCAGTTTTGAAATTTAGTGTCGAAGAATTCCGTGCCTGGGAAAACAAGAGAGTAACCCTGGTTGGTATGTCCGGAGTGGGGAAGTCGTACTTGTCTGCCAAATTACGCGGTAGCAACTGGTTTCATTATTCGGGCGACTATCGGATTGGTACGCGTTACCTGGATGAGCATATTATCGATATGATCAAGGAGCAGGCGATCAAGATCCCGTTTCTCAAGGATTTGCTACGCAATGACTGGATTTACATAAAGAACAATATACGCGTCAATGATCTGGGTCCGGTGTTGAGTTTTGTCGGCAAATTGGGCAACCCCGAACTCGGTGGGGTCGAGATCGGAGAGTTTATCGAACGCCAGGCAATTTATCGCCAGGCTGAAATCGACGCGATGCACGATATCCCGCATTTTATCGAAAAAGCGCAGAATATTTACGGTTACCCGCACTTCGTCAACGATGTCGGCGGTAGTCTTTGCGAACTGGATGAACCCGGTGTAATGGATATACTGGTCGAGAATACGCTCATTCTGTATATCCAGGTAACCAACTCTGCACAGGAGCAGGTATTGATAGAACGCGCGGTTACTGATCCGAAACCACTTTACTATCGAGCGGATTTTCTGCAACAGCACCTGCAGTTGTACTTTGAGGAAACCGGGCTGGAATACGCAGCGCAAATCGACCCGGACGAGTTTGCGCGCTGGGTTTTCCCGCATCTGTTTCACTCGCGCCTGCCGCGCTACGATGCGATAGCCCGCCTCGGCTACACGGTTACTTCCGAGGAAATCGAAGACGTAGAAAATGATGCTGACTTTCTGAATATGCTCGAAATGGCAATCGAAAGGCAGCAGGGAGATGACGCCTGATGCCACTGGTTGCGCATAATGATTTACCGACTTTTGCCAAGCTACAGCAGGAAGGGCTGCAGGTATTAAATCCTGGCCTCGCCGATCAGCAGGATATTCGTGAACTGCATATTGGGTTGCTCAACATGATGCCTGACGCTGCACTGGCGGCAACCGAAAGACAGTTTCTGCGTCTGATCGGTGAGAGTAATCCCATCGCCCAGTTTTTTGTACATCCGTTTACGCTGGATGCTTTACCACGGGACGAGTCAGCGCAGGCGCATATCGAAAAGTATTACGACAACTTTGCACAGATCAAACAACAGGGACTCGATGCTTTGATAATAACCGGGGCCAACGTGATTGGCGCGGATTTATCCAGGGAAGTGTTCTGGGATTCTCTGATAGAAGTAGCCGATTGGGCGCACGATAACGTTACTTCGACGCTGTGCTCCTGTCTTGCTACGCACGCAGTACTGGATTTCCGCTATGGACAAAAACGCGCCAAACAGCGCGCAAAAAAATGGGGTGTTTTTCGCCACCAGGTGGTGGACGTATCGCATCCGCTGGTCGATGATATCAATTCCGTGTTCGACGTACCCCATTCGCGCTGGAATGATGTCAGCCCCGAACAGTTTGCGGCTGCGGGCTTGAAGATTCTGGTAACCGGGGATGATGGTTGTGTCCATCTTGCAACCAGTCCGGATGGCTTTCGCACCGTATTCTTCCAGGGCCATCCGGAATACGATACTGTCTCTTTGTTAAAGGAGTACAAGCGTGACGTGAATCTGTACATCGACGGCGATATGGCTGATTACACCCCGATGCCGGAAAATTATCTCAGTGAATTCAATGCGGCAGTTTTGCGCGAATACCAGGGGCGGGTTGTCAAAAGCCTGGCACAGCAGTCAACACTGCCCGAATTCCCGGAGCACCTGGTGCTGAAAAATCTGCAAAATACCTGGCAGGACACCGCAAGTGCGGTCATCGGTACCTGGTTGGGCCTGATTTACCAGGTAACCAATGTCGATCGTCGCAAGCCTTTCATGAAAACGGTGGACGCAAACAATCCCCTCGGGCTTTGATCGGCCTGATTTTACCGAAGTCGCCGCCTGCAAGAGCTATGAGCGTTTAGTAGGATCCCCAGGAGTCCTGTTTCTTCCAGCGAATCCGGGTTACCACAATCCCGATCACGAATGCAATCAGGCTGACTGCCCCGCCGCGCACAAACCAGTCAAGCCGGGTACTATCGCTGAGTTCAGAATTGGTCTCACTGAGTTGCGTTTTTTCCTCACGCAGTTGCTCGACCGTCGTCTGCAGTTGTTCATTCTGGGCAAGGATATTCAGCGTATCCTGGGCAGCGGTACGTACCTGTGCAAGTTCCTGTTCCGAGGCCCGCAGGGTAGATTTGAGGGCGCCATTGTCGGTTTTTTCGCGGTCAAGTTTTTGCTTGAGTTCGGCTACCTCGGTGGCCTGTTCCGCAAGACGCTGTTGTTGCTGCGCGAAGCGTTCCTCGAGCTCTAGCAAGGTTTGCTTGGCGGCAGGTTTTTCCATCAGGAAACGGGATAATACATAACCCTGCTTGCCACCCTCGGCTTCCACCAGCGAGTACTGGGAAGGCAGGTCTTCCTCCAGTACTGTTAGCGCTTCACCGCTGCGCAGCATGCGTACGATACTGTTCGATGTACTGGTACCACTGCGCATGGTGACTTCGAATTCATCGGTGACATACCTGGTTTCAAGCGCATACAGTGGATTAGATGCGCATAGATAAACCAGCGTTAGTAGCGCGCTTCTCGTGATGAATTTTTTCAGCTTCAAAACTAAGGCAGCGGCCAGCGAGAAAATCTCCTCGGAAAAGATTTTGCCAGAAATATCGTAATCGTTTTGTTTGGGTATCGCTGATGCAATAATCGACTTCTTCACCCGGGTCTCCATAACCTGTTGACTGACAAATTTTATCGGAAAAATAATGCTCTTCAAGCGACATTATTGACAGGCTTGCGGCGAGTTGCAACTGCATTCGCATTTTATTATTGCGAGCAGTGGTTTCAGGACAAGATCAGGTGACTGCAATAAACTGACGATTAACCCGGTGCTTAAAGGATATTGTTTCGAGGCAGTGATCTGAAGCTATTCGCTCACTGAGGGCTCTGTCTCTATGGGAGCCTCTCCTAAATCTTCAGGCACTTCGTAAGGTGTAATCAGGATTAGCAGCGCAAACTCGGGATTATCCAGATAGTGCAGGTTTTTGCTGCGCATTCGGCGATGTTCCCTGAGACTGTGATTGTTCAGTATTCGGGTGTCGGCGGAATAGGCGGCGAGATAACTGTCCTGCGCCGCATTGCGCGACTTTGGATCGACCGTCAGGCGGGGGCGTCTTAGTACCAGGTCGGTATAAGTGTGCAAGTAGCGCGACAGTGCAATAGTAATTTTGCCCTCTAGCTCATATAGGCCCTGGTGCTGTTGTTTTCTGGATTGTTGCTCCAGCAGCTGTAGTTCGATCGATTCCAGCGTTTGTTCATCAAAGGCGAAATTTTGATCTTCATTTTGCTGCTTACTGTTCAATTGCGGAATATTCTCGAGAAACTCGATCTGGCTATCGATCGAGGTGTATTCATTGCCGTAAATGCGTCCGCCCCTGATCCAGACAGGCAAGACCTGGGCCCGCTCGAGTCCGGGCTGGCGCCAGCCTGCGTGCAACAGTAATTCATAGCGTGAAGATTCAACTAGCCTGGTGACAACATCGAGCAGGCGAAACTCGGCAGCGGGAATTAACTCATAACCATTTGCAGCTGCTGCCGCCAGGCTCTTGGGAGAGGACAGATCCAGGAATTTATCGCCCTTGCTGGGGGAACTGACGGGTAGAATAAATTCCTTGCTGGTGGGTGCCTGGATGTTCTTGAATACGATGATCTCGACATCATAGCGAGGAATCGCCTTTGCTTCAGTTGTCGTAGTGGTTTGCGCTAGCCCGATGCCCGGAAGCAGCGTTACAAGCGTCAGAAATGTTAATGATTTATGGTCCATTTTACTCTGCGGTCAGCTTTTTAAGCAGGTTTTCTACCTGCTGAAATCTGGGCTCAAGTTCAACATTTTGACAGGCAATACGCAAGGTTTGTTTCCCGTCGAAGCGATACTGCTGTGGTTGGGCCTGAATTAGTTCGATAATCTTGAGCGGATCGATATTGGGGTTGGGGTTAAAGACAATTTTCCCGTTCTGTTCACCAACATCTATTTTTTCGACCCCCATTGCTATGGTCTGCAATTTGATCCGGGTAATTCTAAACAGGTGTTTGAGTGGATCGGGAAGTAATCCGAATCGATCTATCAGCTCCATCTGAATATCTCTCAAACTGCTGTCGTCTGCCGCGGAAGCGATGCGCTTGTACTCGATCAGACGCCGGTGTATATCCGCAATATAGGTTTCCGGAATCAATGCAGGAATATGAAAATCGACTTCAGAAGCACGCATAATCGGTTGCTCGAAATCGATCGGTAAGTTGGATTTAAGTGACTGTACCGCGCGTTCAAGTAACTCCGAATAGAGCGTAAAACCGATTTCGGTTATTTGCCCGCTTTGCTCGTCACCCAGCAGTTCCCCGGCACCGCGGATCTCAAGATCGTGCGTGGCGAGAGTAAATCCAACGCCGAGTTCTTCGAGCGATTCTATCGCCAGTAATCTCTTCTGGGCGTCACTGGTCATAGCGCGTTCCGGAGGTACGATCAAGTAGGCGTAAGCGCGATGGTGCGAACGACCGACCCGTCCACGAATCTGGTGCAACTGGGCAAGTCCGAGTTTGTCGGCACGGTTGATGAAGATCGTGTTTGCAGTGGGCACATCGATTCCGCTTTCGATTATGGTGGTACAAACCAGTAGATTGCAGCGATGGTGATAGAAATCCAGCATTACTCTTTCGAGTTCTTTTTCTTTCATGCGGCCATGCACGATACCGATGCGGGCTTCGGGCAACAACTGTTGTAATTCCTGGGCGGTTTTTTCGATGGTCTTGATTTCATTGTGCAGGAAGTAGATCTGGCCGCCGCGTTTGAGTTCACGTTGACAGCCTTCGACGATAGTGTCCTTGTTCCAGCGCGAAACAAAAGTCTTGATCGCATGTCGCTGCATTGGCGGGGTGGCAATGATTGACAGGTCGCGCATGCCCGATAGCGACATGTTGAGCGTGCGTGGTATCGGTGTTGCGGTCATGGTAAGTAAATCGACACTGGCTCGAAGTGCTTTCAGTTTTTCTTTGTGGCGCACGCCAAATCGATGTTCTTCATCGATAATAACCAGGCCAAGATTTCGGTATTTGATCGCGTCCGATAAGAGTTTGTGAGTGCCAATTACGATATCTATTCTGCCGGCTGCGATTTGCGCCAGGCTGTCATCGAGGTTTTTCTTTGCAGTAAACCGGGTCAGGCTGGCAATGCGGATCGGCCAGTCGGCGAAGCGATCGAGAAAATTCTGGTAGTGTTGCTGCGCGAGCAAGGTCGTGGGCACCAGCACCGCCACCTGGGAACCGGAGCTGGCGGCGATAAAAGCGGCACGCATACAGACTTCAGTTTTGCCGAATCCGACGTCACCACAAACGATCCGATCCATCGGTCGCGGTGCCTGCATATCCTCGATCACGGCTTCGATAGATGTTTCCTGGTCGGGTGTTTCTTCGAATGGAAATTCGCTCGCAAATTGCTGGTACTCATCAAGCGTGACCTGGTGGGCAAAACCCTGCATGGCTTCGCGTCGAGCCTGGATATCGAGCAGTTCCACGGCGATGTCATGAATTTTCTGCTGGGCTTTCTTGCGTGAACGTTGCCATTGGTCACTCCCCAGGCGATGCAGTGGCGCACTATCTTCACTGGCGCCGGCATATCGGCTGATCAGGTGCAGTGAGGATACGGGTACGTAAAGTTTGTCCTGGTTGGCATACTCGATACAAAGAAATTCGGTTGCTATACCCGAGACGGTCAGCGTTTTCAAACCCTGGTAGCGGCCGACACCATGGTCTTCGTGGACTACTGCTGCGCCCAACTGTAAATCCGCGAGGCTTTGAATAGTCGATTCTGCATCGCGGGTCTTGCGATACTTGCGCCGCCGCCGTTGTACAGCACGCTCGCCGAAAAGCTGGTTCTCGGTGACGATCGCAATACCCTGGCTGGTCAGCGTCATGCCATTTTCCAGCGCCGATGCAATCAGGTAGTAACGGTTATCGTCGCGTTCGAGAAATTCGCCCCAGCTTTCTACCGGGCTAGTCTGGACTGAATAGTGGCGCAGCATTTCGTTGAGGAATTCGCGTCGCCCCGCGGATTCCGCGCTGAACAGTATTTTTTTAAACTCCGGTTTGTCGATAAAGTTTCGCAATGCCCGGTCTGGCTGCTCGGCGTTTGCCTGCAGGGTTAGCTGCGGTATCGACTGGGAGTCACTGTTTATGTTCGAACTGTCGGGTTGATCCAGTTTAAACGCCGAAAAAAACAGGCAGGAAAAATTCTGCATATGTTTCTCTAGTGCGTCGATATCGAGAAACAGTTCGGCAGGAGGCAATAACGGCCACTCAAGATTATAGCGACGCGACTCATAGCGTTCGGCAACCTGATCGCTAAACGTTGCCGCCTGTGCCAGCGCGGAGTCATCGATTAACAAACGACTATTTCGTGGCAGATAATCAAACAGACTTACCAGCTGATCAAAAAACAGGGGCAGGTAATATTCGACACCAGGCGATGAAATGCCTTCTGAAATATCGACATACACCGGGCAGGTGTTGGGATCAATATCGAAGGATTCGCGAAACCTGAGTCTGAATCGTTTTATTCCAGCCTCATCCAGCGGGTATTCCTGCGCTGGTAACAGGTTGACTTCACTAATCTTTTCAATAGAGCGTTGGGTTTCAGAATCAAAGCTGCGGATCGATTCAACCTCGTCATCGAAGAAGTCGATGCGAAATGGCCTGGAACTGCCCATCGGGAACAAATCCAGGATCGAGCCGCGCGCGCTGAACTCCCCGTGTTCTTCTACCTGCGCTACGGCGCGATATCCGTAAAGGCTCAGTTTTTCGCGCAGTGCAACCGGGTCTAGTCGATCGCCGAGCTGCAGAATCAACGAACGTTGGTGGATAAAATCAGCTGGCGCGATTTTTTGCAGTAGCGTGCTAACCGGCAGGATCAGGATGCCGGATTGGGCGTCCGCTATCGATGCGAGGCACTTAATCCTCTCCGAGACGATATCCTGGTGGGGCGAAAACTGATCGTAGGGCAGGGTTTCCAGATCGGGAAAGCGGTAGATTCTGGGGTGCTCGGCACTGAAGAAACGAATTTCCTGCTCCAGTTGCTCGGCATCGGTCATATCGCAGCAAACGATTACCGACAGACCCTGGTGCCGAGCGACCTGTTCGCTCAGCAGTAAGCTGCGACTACTACCATAGAGTTGGCCAACACGAAGCTTTGGCGCGGTTGAAGGCGCTGGAGTTTGCAGAAATTGTGTGGGCATTACTGCCTTGTCAGAAGGCTATTCCTGAATTGGTTTTGCTGTGGTCAAGCCGAGAATTTCCCAGTTTTGCATACCACCGCGATACCATTTGATCTTATGCGCGGGGTAACCAAAACCTAACAGGTTCTTGATATTGTTGGGTGATTGACCACACCACATGCCGTTGCAAAACATTACCAGGGTTCGAGCATTTCTAAAATCCCACAAGCCTTCGAGGTTCTTTGCATTAAACCGTTCCTCGAGAATTTCACCGATCGAAATTGGATCGGCGCCCTTGGCAGGGTTAAGGTTTACCCAGGGGATATTGATCGCACCGGGAATAGTGCCCTTGGCAACCCAGGCTTCGGTACGAGAATCGATTACGACGATACTGTTATCTCCCTCGCTCATGCGCTTGAGGTAGTTCAGCACTTCCAGCTCGGCTATAGTTTCGACGCCCGCTGCGAGTGTGGCTGGTTGAATACAAAAAGGAGGGCATTTACGCGAAGTCTTGGCAAAAGCGGGATTTACCGTGTTTTTCTGGTTCTGATTACGCATGATGTTGACATCATTGTCGCCATGTTTGACGGTAACACTTTCAATATCGGGTGCTATATTAACTTCGGCCGCATACAGGTGCATGCTGCTCAGGCAAAGCCCCAGTGAAGTAAAAATAACAGGTAGGAATCTGTAGGTATTCATTGTCGGCAACTCCGGTTTAACCAGTCGCGTCTGATTGCGATCACTCTGGTCGATACATTATGGGCGGCTTTTCTGGCCGTCCAGGACCGGAAAACCCAATGAAAATACTATTGGGGCATTATTATTGTGTTTAAATCGATTGTATGCAACACGATTTGATGTTCGAAATAGACTCTGAATGATCCGTATACCCACTCGGTAATGGGTGGTTCGCCGACCGGACCGAAACGTTCATCGGGTTCGCCGAATTCGCTGAGTACGTCGTCCATGCTGATGCCCCGCATGGGCATTGTCTGCTTTTCCATTACCTCGATATTGCCGGGTATGGTCAACTCGTCGCCCGCAACCGCGGGTTGCAGGATCATGCTACTACCCAGGAGTAGCAAATAAAGTCCCGTACGCATGTTGTTAATCTCCCAAATATAATGCATATAACTATTTACTATAGCATGCATCAGTGACTAGACAAGGTTGAAGCGTGTTGCTTCGCAACGGTGGTGAGAGGCCCGTATTCATGGTTTAATCCGCCGCATGAAATTACCCCTCGAAATCTTTGTTGGCCTGCGTTACACAAGGGCCAAGCGGCGCAATCATTTTATCTCGTTTATATCGGCGATATCGATGCTCGGAATCGCACTCGGGGTGATGGCGCTAATCGTCGTATTGTCGGTAATGAACGGTTTCGAGAATGAATTACGTGGACGCATACTTGGCATGGTTTCACATGTCACGATATCCAGTTTCGGTGGTCCACTGCAGGATTGGCAATCCTTGCGTGATGAAACCCTGGAGCATCCTGAGGTCATCGCTGGTGCTCCCTATATCGAGGCCGAGGCGATGATTTCTAATTTATCATCGGTGAGTGGTGCACTGATACGCGGCATCGACCCAGAGTATGAAGATGGGGTTTCCGAAATTCATGAAAACATGCAGTTCGGCGCGCTGACCGACCTGATCGCAGGTGAATACGGAATAGTTCTGGGTAGCGGGCTTGCCAATTCACTGGATGTGGTGCCTGGTGATCGTGTCACCATGGTGACTCCACAGGCGACATCGTCACCATTGGGTTTTTTACCGCGGCTGCGTCGTTTCAAGGTCGTCGGGATTTTTGAGATTGGTGTTTACGAGTATGACCGCAGCAGCGCGCTTATTCATTTCCGGGATGCAAGTCGCCTGTTTCGGCTCGATGGCGGGGTTACCGGCTTGCGTTTGAAGCTCGACGACCTGGACCTGGCGCCGTTTGTTCGCGAGGAGCTCAAGCAAAATATAGGGCTCCAGTACTGGGTTTCCGACTGGACCTTGCGCCATAGTAATTATTTCAAGGCGGTGCGCACCGAAAAGACGGTAATGTTCATTATCCTTTCGTTGATCGTCGCGGTCGCCGCATTCAACATCGTATCGACGCTGATGATGGTGGTGACTGACAAGCAGGCCGATATTGCGATTTTACGTACCCTCGGCATGTCGCCATTGTCAGTCATGTGGGTGTTCATGGTGCAGGGAACGCTGATTGGTTTGATAGGCACCCTGATTGGGCTGGCCAGTGGCATCGCCGTGGCTTCACATATCGATGTGATCATACCGGCCCTGGAACAGTTTTTTCAGACCCAGTTTTTACCGCGAGGCGTTTATCCAATTACCGATCTACCCTCCGAAATGAAGCAGGCCGATATTATCAAGATTTCATTATTGTCTTTCGGTATCTCCGTGATAGCGACCTTGTATCCAGCGCTAAGGGCTTCCAAAACCCGGCCAGCCGAAGCGCTAAGCTATGAGTAAAGGGGAGTACTAGTGTCGGAAATCGTTATCGAAGCAAAATCGGTATCCAGGGTATTTCACCAGGGTAAGCTCGATGTCGAGGTGCTGAAGGCAGTCGATTTCAGCGTCGCCGCGGGAGAAAGCCATGCAATACTGGGGGCGTCAGGCGCTGGTAAGTCGACCCTGATGCACTTGCTCGGCGGGCTGGATCATGTCAGTGGTGGCGAGATCAGGGTTGTCGATAGCAATTTGTCGCGGCTTTCGGAAACCAGTCTGGGGAATTTGCGTAATCGGCATCTCGGATTTATATATCAGTTTCATCACATGTTGCCTGAATTCAGTGCACTCGAAAATATTGCGATGCCACTGCTGATTCGCCGGCAAGAGTTTGCAACAGCCTATGACGAAGCGCGTGGCTGGTTGACGAAAATAGGGCTCGAGGCGCGTGCAAATCACAAGCCTGGAGAACTATCCGGCGGAGAGCGTCAACGGGTTGCACTGGCGCGGGCTCTGGTGACGCGGCCTGATTGTCTGCTCGCGGATGAACCTACCGGTAACCTCGATCAGCACACCGCGGCGCAAATGCTGGAATTGATGCTGGGTTTGAACCGGGAGATGAATACGGCGCTGGTAGTCGTCACGCATGACCTTTCTATCGCACAACGCATGCAGTTTCGCTGGCATATGCATGACGGTATCCTCACCCCCGAAACCTGACAGCGTATTC
>JBATHL010000316.1:0-2483 GCA_049666745.1 Gammaproteobacteria bacterium | reverse complement strand
GGCTCCAATTATGCGCCTACCTACACTTATAATGAGTTCCAGGTTATTAATAATTCGCAGGAATTGATTAAGAATGTGACCGTAAAGTCGGCCGATACCGATAGCGTTTTGCAGTGCGAGAGTATCGCTCCGCTCGGGATCTGCCAGCAGCGCTTTGCACCGCGGCGGTATAAGGAAAGCGCGTTCACTATCGACTGGGTGTTTGGCGACTCGGTCCGGCAAACCAGCGAAGTGGGGATCGAGGTGCCTGGTTATAACGCCCCGGGAGCACCGTTGATCGCCGTGCTCGAAATCAGTGCGCAAGGCGCGATCAAGTCTTATTTCAAACGGGATTCGAAGGGCAGGTAGTCAAAGCCGCCTGAGCCATGTCAGGGGCTGGCCGTCAGCCCATCCAGTCGACCGCCTCGTCGAAAGCGTTGAAGGGGAAATGTTTCACTTCGGCTTTGACGAAGTGATCCACAATAGTCGGGAATAGCTCGGCGATTTTTGCGTCGGTGACCAGCGCGATCTTTGTTAGCAGCCTATGGTGGTTTTGATAAAACGAAAATGGGCGATGATGCCAGCGAGGTTTTCCCATCCCGGAAACTCCCTGGTGCGTACGATCAAGCCGCAGAGAGTCCCTTCATTGGCGATAAGCGGATCAACCCGGTCTGCAATTGCAGCGAAATCGTCCTTTGTTAAAGGGCCTTGCGGTTCGATCAAACAGTAATTGCTGAACAGGGTAATTTTTATCATCTCTTAGCCCTCCTGCGAAAAATCCCGGAGCTCAGATATCCTCGGGACCTGGCCCGGGATTATACCCTCCAGTCCGGAATAGTGCATTGGGAGGTATTATTTGTTAAATTTGCATGGCGCATTCCGGCCCACCTCGAAACGAGCCGGTGTTTCAGCGCTAATGTTAAACAGGTTGGCAAGATGCCGTTAGACCCTGTGTACCAGTCGATTACGTCTGTGTTAGGAAGTAGCTGAAATGGATTCAAACCCTCATTATTCTGCTTTGTCCTCCTGGGTGTTGTTGGTCGCGAAAGCGATCGATTCTTATGGCTTCGACAGCGCCGAC
Source organism: Gammaproteobacteria bacterium (assembly GCA_049666745.1). Lineage (GTDB taxonomy): Bacteria > Pseudomonadota > Gammaproteobacteria. The sequence continues at coordinate 1,423 of JBATHL010000316.1, read as the reverse complement.
CTGTTCGCCAGGTCAGGTCTGGATTATTCGCGCCTGCGCGACCCGGGAGCGCGCTTCTCCTATGCCGGGGTTACCCGGTTGTGGGAGCTGGCGACGCAAGTGACACGGGACCCCTGTTTCGGTTTGACGGCAGCGAACTTGTGGCATCCGACCACGCTGCATGCGCTCGGTTATTCCTGGTTTGCGAGTAGTAGCCTGCAAGATGCATACGAGCGACTGCGGCGCTATGCGCGCTTTATTAGTACTGCTGCAAATGGTGCCTTGCGGATCGAAAAATCAACGCAAAGCTATTGCCTGATCCTCGACCCGAGCCGGATGAAACTGACGCCCGCAACGGTTGCGATCGATGCCGGGCTGGGCATGATCCTGAATATGAGCCGGGCCGCTTACGGCGAGCATTTTCGAGCGCTGCGGGTTTCTTTACGGCACGACGCCCCCGGGGAAGCCAGGCACCTGGAGAGATTTAACGACCTGGTCGGCGCGCCGGTTGCTTTCGCGCAGTCGGAAAACGCACTATGGCTGGATCCGGAGATGGTCACCGAGGCTTTGGCAACCGCGAACCCCGAACTGACCAGGGTCGGCGATCAAGTCATCACCGATTACCTGGCGCAACTCGATCGTAACGATGTCACCATGCGGGTCAAGTCTAAACTGATCGAGCGCCTGCCCGGCGGCAAGGTCAGCGAAGAAGGCATCGCGTCGTCGATCAATGTCAGTCAACGTAGCCTGCAGCGTAAACTCAGGCAACAGGGGATGTCTTTTACCCAATTACTGGAAAACACGCGTCGTGAACTGAGCCTGCAATATGTTCGCGACCCACAGTATTCGTTGCACGAGGTTTCGTTCCTGCTGGGTTTCGCCGAGCCGGGTAATTTTTCGCGTGCCTTCAAACGCTGGTACGGGCAGTCACCGAGCCAGTTTCGACAGGATTCGCTGTCATGAACGCCAACCTGCTGCCCTGGTGGGCAATTATTTGATCGCTTCGATGCAGTTTCTTAAAGCAGCAAATTGGTCTTGATTGTTAATCGCATGCGTTGCGGCATTGATCGCCAGTGCCACCAGCAGGCCAGTAAATATCATACCGACGAGCGCGATCAATACCGACAGGGCTTTGGACACTGACCTGAGCGGTCGAATATCACCGTAGCCGACCGTGGTGGCGGTAATAAAGGCCCAGTAAATCGAATCATAGTGGCCCCATGATTCCCGAAAGCCAACGATTCTGCCCAGCAGGACTATCAACATTATCGCGAAAACTAACAACGGGAAAGCCAGTTTCAGATTCACGTAAAACAATTGCAGATAGTTGAAGGTAAATTCCATGATCTTGAACCCTGGGGTTGGCACGAATTGCTATTCTAACGAAATTTAATGACGAATATAATGTATGACTCTCGAACGGGAAGGGGGTAGCAACAAGTGT
>JBATHL010000315.1:0-1982 GCA_049666745.1 Gammaproteobacteria bacterium | reverse complement strand
CCAGGGACCCGATGGACAATTGCCTGTCTATTTTTAAAACCTACTTGCCTAATGGTCACCGTTATTCCTATGAAATGTCCGAGCTGGGACAATATTACAAAATGTATCTTGACCTGATGGACTACTGGAGAGATACCCTGCCCGGGTTTATCTACGATCAAAGTTACGAGGAACTTGTCAGTTCTCAGCAAGAGCAGGTGAGCAAGTTGCTGCAACATTGCGGTCTTGACTGGAACGATGCCTGCCTTGATTTCCACAAGACCCGGAGGGCAGTCAAAACTCCAAGCAATGCCCAGGTTCGTCGCCCGATCTATAATGATTCCGTGCAGCTCTGGAAACGATATGAAGAACAGCTGGAACCTTTGAGAGCCGCGATATACGATTAAATCTTTGCGGCGCCGGGCATTATGTTCAATCCAGAAAATGCCAGCTATCGAAATATCCTGGATCCCGATACCTGGCCTTTTATCTCATTCAAGGTGGATAGCATCTGGATTATCGTATTCTGCTGCATGCAGGTAGAATAATTTTTAAAATTGCCTATTGTCAGGAAGTCACATGCATGCACAACAAACAGCAATAAAGCATTATGAACAGGGGCGAATGCTTCATCAAAAGGGAAAACTGTCCAGTGCCGAAAGAGCCTATAAAAAGGCCATAAAGATCAACCAGAACTTTGCCGAAGCACACAATAATCTCGGCAATGTACTGCTCGATCGAGGTCGACTCAAGGAGGCTTTCAATGCGTATCAAAAGGCCGTAAAGCTACTTCCAGACCACCCGATGTTATTAAATAATGTTGGCAATGTTCTTCAGCTGCAGGGCGACAATGAAAAGGCGTTAAGCTGGCTCGATAAGGCAATCAGTCAGGACCCTGATTACGCCGATGCGTATAATAATCAGGGCAACGCTTTGTGGTCCCTCGGCAAAGACCTGGAAGCGGTCGCTGCCTACAAACGAGCGCTTGAATTAAATCCGAAGCATGCTGACAGTTGTAGAAGCCTGGGGTTTATTCTGCTTGAACGGGAAGAGCTGAATGACGCGATCGATTGTTTCAACCAGGCTTTGAAAATCAACCCCGCAGATAATGATGCCTACGAGGGACTTGGCAGGGCGCAAAGCGAGCTGGGTAATCTGGATCACGCCGTTACCGCATACCACAAAGCCATAGCCATCGATCCCGCCAACGCGGAATATTACCGCAAGCTCGGTAAGGCGTTCAGTGACCATGGCGAAATTGAAGAGGCGGTATCCGCCCTTCGAAAAGCCCTCGAAATCAGCCCCGGGTATGCAGAGGTTTATCTGGCTCTGTCCAAGAACAGGAAGTTTACGGAGTATGACGATGACATAAGAGCGATGGAATCCCTGTTTTCGAAGAAAGGAATCCCGGACGAAGATAGCATCCATCTTGCCTTTGCTTTAGGCAAGGCATACGAGGATCTGGGTAATCATGATAAATCAATGGAGTTTGTGATTAAGGCAACAGGAATAAAACGCAACTCATATGATTATTCGATTGCCGAGTCACAGGAACAGTTCGATAGAATCAAAGAAGTATTTTCGCCTGACTTTTTTTCTAATCACCGTGATTCAGGCGATCCTGATCGAACGCCTGTATTTATTTTGGGGATGCCCCGCTCGGGTACCAGTCTGGTGGAGCAAATACTGGCGAGTCATCCAGTCGTTTACGGCGCGGGCGAGCTAAAAGATCTTGGGGAAGTTCTAGCATCGATAAGAACGTCTGCCCAGGAGGAGCAATCCGAAATAATTCCGCAGGAGTTGCTCGAACTTGATGCCAGGGCTTTTGCAGATCTGGGCAAACAATACATCGCGAGAATTCGCAAGTACTCTGCTAGTGCAAAGTTTATTACCGACAAAATGCCAGGTAATTTCCTGCGTATTGGTTTCATTCGGGCGATCCTGCCCAATGCCCGGGTAATCCACTGCACCAGGGATCCGATGGACAATTGCCTGTCTATTTT